>JBDNIB010000119.1:0-10698 GCA_041688535.1 Prosthecobacter sp. | reverse complement strand
CTGGAGTATTGCCGCGAGCGATGCCCTCATCTCATTGCGTGCGCTCTACCTCACAGCTTCACGCTGGGATCACTTCTGGTCTCAACATAACCATCCAACCTCAACCGCCCTCTAACTCACATCATTCCGGCGATGCACCCGGTTGATGGGGTCGCCCTTGCGCATGATGCCGCTTGTCCAGACCTGATCTCCCGGCTTGGCGAAGCGCAGGATGGAGCCGATTCCTAGAATCTTGCCGGACTCATTTTGGCTGACATGGGTGGGTTCAACCCCGTCCTGCCGCATCATCCAAGGGATGAGGATGTCACCTATGTTGCCGGGAGCCGGGGATTGGGGCCAGAAGGTTCTCATGCCTTCCTTTTCCTTCCTGCCAGTTTGGTGCATTGGTAGGGGCGCTTGCAGCCCATCTTGCTCGCCACGTTGTAAACGGATACAGGCTTGATGCCCATATCGCGTGCTATGTCCTCGATTCGTTTGACAGGGTTGGTGTTCTCGTATCGGCGCTTGATCTCCAGTTTCTTGGCAGGGGGCAGAACCCGCCCAGCACGGGCCTTTTGTCCGTCGCTGCGGGCCTTGCGTTCGGAACCGGAACCTCCGATGCCCCCGCCACGAAGCATGAATGTGGGGCCGTAGCGGCGAAGTAGCGACTCGCAGGCTTTAACTGTGTCTGAAAGGAAGCTGCTCATAAGATTGTTCGGGGCGCTGCCATTGAAGCTGCACTTCACGAGCAGCGATTTGGCGACGGTCTCGGTCACCTTGCGGGCGTCGGCGTTGGTGCGGGCATTGCGGACGCGGATTTCGACGAACTTGGTCACGCGCTCGCCGTCTGGCTGCTTATCAGCTCAAAATGGGGAGAGCGTAGTGTAACCCATGTCCCCGGTCAACCTGTTACCCATGTTCCCGTTCAAACCCCTGTGCATGCCTTTCCTGCCCGCCGCCGGCCACGCCTTCGCGGTGAACGCAAGGAGCTGGCATGGGGTGGACGCCGCGCCAGCCCACACCAAGCCGCGAAATTCACTGCTGCTGACGTATTACCTTGGCAAAACCTGCGGATGATATTGAAGACTGCCGCAGGCTATGAATGACCTTGTGCGTGGGTTACTTTCCACACGGACAGGCGCTGGCCGCAAGTCAAACGATTTGATCGCCGGGGGAGCTTCTCCAGCGTCTTTGTTGACGAGGGAAATCAGGCCAGACCGCGCTGCCGTTTGGCGTGCACGGCGGCGGAGTATTCCGAGCTGTTGAAATCGACGTATTGTTCTGACAAGTCGCTCGTGTAAACGGTGTACCCGCTGGTGCCGAGATTGAGGTCGATGGTGACGGTGAACTTCGGCTCCTTCACGACCTTCTCCATTTCCGTGATGGGCGTCTTCGTTGCCAATCCACCTTTGCAGGCCTGCAGGCCACCGAAGTAGATGTCGATGAGTTCTTCACGAATGCGTGCGCCGGAATAACCGACGGCGTGAATGATGCGGCCCCAATTTGGGTCGCAGCCATTGAACGAGCATTTCACCAGCAGCGATTTGGCGACGGTTTCGGCCACCTTGCGCGCATCACCGAGAGTGCGGGCATTGCGGACGCGGATTTCGACGAACTTGGTCACGCGTTCGCCGTCGCACACGATCATCTTGGCGAGTTCGAGCATGACCTTGTGCAGCGCGCAGCGGAACAGCTCGGCCTCGGGCGAGTTTTTCTTGATCGTCGGCACGTCGGACTGGCCGTTGCTCATGACGATGACGGTGTCGTTCGTGCTAGTGTCGCCGTCGATGGTGATGCAGTTGAAGCTCTTCTCCACGGCGTAGCGCATGGGGCGGTGCAGCTCATCCTTGCCGATCTTGGCGTCAGTGGTGATGAAGCTGAGCATCGTGGCCATGTTCGGGCAGATCATGCCCGCGCCTTTGGCGATGCCGCCGATGCGGAAGCTGCCTTTGCCGCAGGGCACCTCGACCGCGAAGGTCTTCGGCTGCGTGTCGCTGGTCATGATGGCGCGCATGGCGTCCTCAGAACCCTGGTCGTGAAGCTTGCTCACGGCGTCCGGCACTTTGACGAGGATGCGCTGAATGGGCAGCGGCATGCCGATGATGCCGGTGGAGCAGACGAGCACCTGGCGCATCTTCACGCCGAGTTCCTCGGCCACGGCCTTGGTCATCGCTTTGGCGTCCTGGATGCCCTGCACGCCGGTGCAAGCGTTCGCATTGCCACTGTTGGCGATGATGGCGCGGGTGTCGCTCTCCTTGATGTGCTGCTGGCAGACGCGCACGCAGGCGGCACGCACCTTGTTGGTGGTGAAGACGGCGTCCGTCACGGTCGGCGCGTCGGAAACGATCAGCGCGAGGTCCAGACGCGTGGCCTCGGGATTTTTGACGCCGCAGTTCACGGCTGCCGCACGAAAGCCCTTGGCTGCGGTGACACCGCCGTCGATCACTTTGAAGGGGACCCGGCCTTTGCAGAGATCGTATTCTTTGTCTTTGGTGGGCATCAGACGTGGAGGAGGCCTGCGGTGGGTTCAAAACCGCAGATGAGGTTCATGTTTTGCACGGCCTGGCCGGAGGCACCTTTGCCGAGATTGTCTTCCGTGCTCATCAAGATGAGCTGTCCCGCGCGGGCGTCGTAGGCCCAGCCGATGTCGATGAAGTTGGTGCCAGTGACGTTTTTGGTGTCGGGAGATTGATTCACCCCGAGCAAACGCACGAAGGGCTGGGAATCGTAGGCCGCATGCAAGGCGGCACTGACTTGCTCAATGCTCGCGCCTTGAGCGAGCTGGGCAAACGTCGTGGTGCAGATGCCCGAATGCGTTGGCATGAGGTGCGGCACAAACGTGAGCTTCACCTCGCGTCCTGCCGCAATGGCGAGTTCCTGCCCGACCTCGCTGACATGGCGGTGCAGCGGCACGCTGTAGCTGCGCACGCTGTTTTGCACTTCGCAGAACAGCAGGGGGATGCTTTCCTTCCGGCCAGCGCCACTCGCGCCGCTCATGCTCGATATGGCGAGCGGTGAATCTGCCAGCAGGCCCGCTTTGAGCAGCGGAATCAGCGGCAGTAGAATGCTGGTGGGATAGCAGCCGGGGCAGGCGATGAGCCGCGCGGCTTTGATGGACTCTGCACGCACTTCCGGCAGCGCGTAAACCGCCTCGTCGAGCAGTTCGGGCGCGGGATGCGCATGGTTGTAGAATTCTTCATACAAGGCGGCGCTGCGCAGGCGGAAGTCCGCGCTGAGATCAATCACGCGCAGCCCGAGTTCGAGCAGCGGCTTCGCGTATTCGGCGGAAACACCGTGAGGCAGCGCCAGGAATGCAATTACAGCCCCTGCGGCTTTCAACGCCGCCGTATCAGGCGCGGTGAAGGTCAGCGAGTCCGCTACACCGATACCACGGAAACGTGGAAACTCCTTGGAGAGTGCTTTTCCGGCGAGGGAGCGGGAGGTCACGACCACCAGCTCCGCGTTGGGATGCCGCAGCAGCAGGCGTAGGAGCTCTGCTCCAGAGTAACCACTGGCTCCGACGACGGCGACTTTGACTTGGGCGGACATGATGCGGGGGCGGAGTATGAGAGGTGCCGGGATTCGCGCAACTCCGAAAACAATCTTCCCCCAAGCCCGGCTAGGGGCATCGTGGTGCTTGTCAGCGGGCGAAGTTTCAGGCACACTCTGGCCATGCTACTCGAAGTCCCCATTCCCGAGTCCCTCCGCGATTCTTTGCAGCGGTGCGTGCGGGATCTCGGCCTCGCCGCCCGCGAAGGAGTGGCGGTGGAAGGGTATCGTCAGGGGGCGCTGTCGCTAGCCCAGGTGCGTGAGCTGCTCGGTCTCCCCACCCGCTGGGAGGCGCAGAATTTTCTGGCGTCGATGGGGGCATGGCCCAGCTACGATGAGGCAGGACTGGCGGCAGAACTTGCACCGCTGCCATCATGATCGTGGTTAGCGACCCGCGAACCAACGCCTGCCGCCGCGCCGGTTCGGGCGTCGCTCTGCGACGCGGTCCTATGATGACAAAATGTCGGGGGCCTACTTACCCGGCCTTGAAAGACCGGGCGACGAGACGGCTGCTGCTCTGCGGCAGTAAGATAGCGGCAAATTTTCAAACACGACCTACCTTGTTGCAGACTTTCCGGCGTGAACTACGCCTACCCGAACCCCAATCATCAGCGAACCAACTCCCGACCATCCTGAAACCGAAAAACCGCCAGCGCCCGGCACGCCGGAGGAGATCACGCGCAAGCTGGAGGACTTCATCAAGAACACTCTTGGCGGGCAGGTGCTATTCACGCGGGTCGAGGGGCCTGGAGGACATGCCGCCGCTGATGGCGATTCCAAGTCGGCCGACGCACCACAGGAGGATGATGGCAAGGCCTTTGAGTTCGATTACAAGCCGGCGGACATCAAGGCGCACCTCGATCGTTTTGTGATCCGGCAGGACGAGGCCAAAAAGGTGCTCGCCACGGCGGTGTGCGACCATTACCACCACGCGCAGATGCTGCGCGAGGATCGCGAGTCCGAGACGGGCGGCACGCGGCTCGAGTTCTCGAAGCAGAACGTCATCATCATCGGCCCCACCGGGGTCGGAAAGACGTATCTGGTCAAACACATCGCCGATCTCATTGGCGTGCCGTTTGTGAAGGCGGATGCGACGAAATTTAGCGAGACTGGTTACGTCGGCGCGGATGTGGACGATCTGGTGCGCGATCTGGTGGCGAAGGCCAATGGCGACATCGAACTGGCCGAGCACGGTATCATTTACCTGGATGAAATCGACAAGCTCAGCAGTGGGCCGGAGCGGCTGGGACGTGATGTCAGCGGGCGCGGCGTGCAGACCACGCTGCTGAAGCTGATGGAGGAGACCGAGGTGGCGCTCTACGCGCCGAATGACATCCGCAGCCAGATGCAGATGATGTTCGATACGCGGAAGGGCCGCACTGGCCGCGAGGTGGTGAACACGCGCAACATTCTCTTCATCGTCAGCGGTGCCTTTGGCGGTCTGGAAAAACTCATCGAGAAGCGCACGAACCGGAAGGCCATCGGCTTCGTGTCGTCGGACTCCCACCGCACTCGCGACGAGCATTTGTTCCGTGAGGCACGCACGAAGGACTTCATCGACTACGGTTTCGAGGCGGAGTTCATCGGCCGCCTGCCGGTGCGCGTGGTGTGTGATCCGCTCAGTGCGGATGACATGTTCCAGATCATGAAAAACTCCGAGGGCAGCCTCATCCGCCAGTATGAGCGCGAGTTCGCCGCCTACGGTGTGCGGGCCACCTTTGAGGACGATGCCCTGCGCGAGATCGCCATCCGTGCCGAGGAGGAAAAAACCGGCGCACGCGGCTTGGTGACCGCCTGGGAGCAGGTGCTGCGCGAATTCAAATTTGAAATGCCCAGCCTCGGCCTGCCCGAGCTGCGCATCGACGGCGCACTGGTCAAAAACCCGGAAAATGCCCTCCGACAGTGCCGCACCGCCGCCGCCAGCATGGCCGTGGAGTTGGGCGTGGCGCACGTGGATGAAGTGCGCGCCTTTGCAGAACGCTTCAAACGCGAGCACGGTTTCACGCTGGATTTTGATGCCGCTGCCATCGCCGCCGTTGCCTCGCGTGCGCAACGCGAGGGCATGCACGTCGAGGCGCTGTGCGCGAAACTCTTCAAAGACTACCCCTTTGGCCTCAAGCTCGTCACCCGCAGCACGGGCGGGACGCGTTTCGCCATCACGCCAGAGGCTATCGCTTTTCCTGACAAGTTCGTGAGTGAACTCGTCGTCAGCGCCTGCCGGATGCAGAATGACGAATGAAACCCCAATGCCAAATGCTCCATCGTGTCCGATTTACCAACCTGCATGGCCTCATTTGCTGAGCTTGGTCATTCATTCATCATTCTGATTTCGTCATTCGTCATTTCCTCCACCTTCAGCCCTCTTCCTGCCCATGAATCGTAATCACGTCGCCGCCATGTTCATTGGCGTGCTCGTCTGCATCCCGCTGCTGGCGCTCTATCACTTTGGTTATTTTGCCAGCACGTCCGACTGGTTCGCCACGCTGTATGCCCGTGGCTTCATCCTGCCCGCCAGTGGTCTGCGGCAGCTTATCATGCTGCAATACGGCTACTACACCGCGTTGGCCTTCATCAGCGCCTGGGTGTGCATTGAGATGTATTCGACCTGGCGGCGGTTGGCGTTTCTGCTGGGGATCACGTTTCTCACCGCCACCTTCGGCTGTATCATGGCGATGAGCGGAGTGTTGTTTGAGCCAGTGTCCGGCCTGCTCGCGCTATGGTTCGCGGGTATCGCCGGCATGGCGGTCAGCGGCACGGTGAACGGCTACCGCCGCCACGTCATGCGCGGGCTGTTTGTCGGTCGGCTGTCGTCCCGCCAGTTCGAGGAACTCGCGGATCAAAATAATCCCGCGAAAATGACCGAGCGCCGCGAGATCACGGTGCTCACCTGCCGTCTGCTCAATCACGCCGTGCTTTCTACCGGCATTGAGGCGTCGCAGTTCGAAAAACTGGCCGCGCATTTCCAGTGCAGTGTCGCCGAGTTCCTGATCGCCCGGGGTGCTTACCTGGATGACTGTGACGCGCGGCAGATTCGCGTGTTTTTCGGCTTCCCGCTGTCGGATGAGCATCATGCGCTGCACGCCGTGCAGGTCGCCGCCGTACTGCGCACGCACCTGGACCAAGTCACGCGTGAGCTGGAGCAGCGCTTTGGCAAAAAAGCGCAGATCGGGGTGGCCTTCAGCACGGGGCCGGCGGTGTGCGGCCTGTTTGGCACCGAGCAGTTCCAGAGCTTCAGCGCCGTTGGCGATGTGATGGATTTTTCCGCACAGCTCTGCGGCCTGAACACCGAGTACGGCAGCAAAGTGCTGCTCAGTGCGCGCACTTACGCGCTGGTGAAGGATCAGGCCGAGGTGCGACCGATGGAAATGGTCTGCGCTCCCGGCTCCACGCAGATGAGCGAGGTCTATGAGCTGCTCGCAGAAAAAGGCTTGCTGTCCGAGGCGGAAATCCGCGCTCGTGACGCCTTCTGGCAGGGCGTGGTGCAGTATCGCAAAGGCGACCTGCCGCAGGCGCAAGCAAGCTTCCAAAGCGCCACCATTGAGGGCCGTGAGGATGCGCCGTTGAAGTATTTTCTCGACTGCACCGCCGGTGCTTTAAAAGACAAGGCCGCTCCTGCCAAGGAAACGCCCAAGCACTCGCGCAAACTCGCAGCGTCCTGATTTTACCGCCACTCCGCCCACTTCGCCGCCGTGCGCATCGACTACCCGCCTGCCATCCAGCGCCTCGTCACGCAGCTCAAGATGCTGCCTGGCCTCGGCCCGCGCAGCGCAGAGCGGCTGATGATCTGGCTGCTACAGATGCGTGATGTGCGCATCGCCTCGCTCAATCAGGCGCTGAGTGATGCCAAGGAACTCATCGTGCCATGCGGCGACTGCGGCTTCTTCATTGAGCAAAACAGCGACTGCCTGCTCTGCCATGACCCGCGTCGGCAGCAGCACCTGCTCTGCGTGGTGGAGCAGGCCGCTGATGTGCTGCGGCTGGAGCGCAGCGGCGCATTCCAGGGTCTGTATCATGTCCTCGGCGGTCGGTTGTCTCCGCTCGACAACGTAACGCCGGAAGACCTGCGCATGGAATCGCTCGTCCACCGCGTGCGCGACCTCCAAACCGAGGAGGTCATCATCGCCCTCGGTTCCGATGTCGAGGGCGAGGCCACAGCCAGCTACATCGCCGACCTGCTGCGTCCTGCGGGCATCCTCGTCTCTCGCCTGGCCCAGGGCATGCCCGCCGGTGGGAATCTCGACCACGTCGATGAACTCACGCTCTACCAGGCGCTGCACGGGCGGCGCAAACTGGGCTGATTTTTGCTCAATCGCATCGTTAACAACCTCACCATTCTCATGAACTACCACATCGCCCGCAACGGCCAACAGCTCGGCACCTTTGCCGAAACCGAAGTTCAATCCGGCCTCGCTTTGGGCAAGTTCCTGCCGGATGACCTGGCCTGGGCCGAGGGAATGACGGACTGGCAGCCGCTGAGCTCACGTTTCAGTGCGCCCGTTGCCGCTCTTACCGCAACACCGCAGCCGTTCAACCCCTATGCAGCCCCACTGGCCAATGTGGTGTCTCCCGCGATGATGCCGCAGCTTCAGCTCGCCTCACGCGGCGTGCGTCTGGGTGCGGCATTGGTTGATTCGGTGATCATCATGGTCGTCATGCTCGTGCCGATGATTCCGGGCATTGTTGCCATCGCGGCGGCAGATCAGGCGGGTACCATGGAGAACAATTTTCCGGTGGCCGCCTTGTACTGGTTTCTCGCGGCTTTCGTGGCCGTGATGGGACTGCTGGTGTTGAATGCTGTGTGGCTGGGCAGGTATGGCCAGACCATCGCCAAGCGCATGTTTGGCATTCGCGTGGTGTGCTTTCCCAGCGGCCAGCCCGCTGGTTACGCGAAGGCCTTCTGGCTGCGTGCCGTGGTGAATTATATCATCAACAGCGTCGTTCCCTTGTATGGCTTGGTGGACATCTGCTTCATCTTCCGGGAGGACCAACGCTGCATCCATGACCTCATCGCGGAAACCACGGTCGTCACGGACAAGCCCGGAGCCTGAGTCACGCCAGTCCCAGCGCTGCGACCTCGTCCTCATCCAAGCCGAGGTAGTGACCCAGCTCGTGCAGAAAGGTGATGCGCACCTCGTGGCGGTAGGTCGCCAGATCACCGCTGCACTCGTCCCACAGGTCGTCGAGAAATAGATGTATGCGTGGCATTTCATCAGGTGATTCGGGCAGGGGATCACAGCGGGCGTTGCCTTCAAACAGGCCAAGCAGGTCGGGATCGAGATCTTCATCAATGTCGATCAGCGCATCCATTTCAGCGAATTCGATGCGGCAGTCAGTGGCCTCGTCGCGAATGGAGTTAGGCAGAGAGAGCAGCGTGTCTTTGACGACGCCAGTGGCGATGGTGAGCAGGCGTTCGAAGCGCATGGGTGTTACTTTTTCGCGGTTTGCGGCTTCTTTTGGAGCGCCTCGATCTCCTTCTGCTGCTCTTCGGTTTTCTTTTGAAGCTGCTGCACGCGGTCCCAGAGGTTTTTCAGGTCAACGGGAGCGTCCAGCCCAGCGCGGATGTCTTGCGCAGACTTGGCGGCGGCTTCGCGCACGGGATCAATGGTGTCGCCGCCACTGCTGATGGCGAGCATGAGATCGAGCAAGCCGAGCGCTTTGGGATCACGCAGCGTGCCGAGCGCCTTGGCGGCAGCCACGCGCCAGTCGCGGCGCGGATCGCTGAGTTTTTCGGTCAGAAAATCGCGCACGGCATCGCGCTGCGGGTTCGTGGGATTGCGGGAGAGAAAGGCGAGCGCGTCGAACGCGGCACCGACATCGCGCCCGCGAAGTTCATGCGGCTGCTGCAGGCGTGCGAGCGCGTCTGGCGCGGCGGATTCGTCGTTTTGCGCACGCAGGGACTTGAGGGCGGCCAGTTGCAGCGTGTTGTTGAAGCTGTTGCCGCGCAGGTGCGTGCGCAACGCCTCGGCGATCTGCGGTTCGCCGGGCCGTGCGCCCCAGCTTTCAATGATCGTGGTAAGAATTTCGGGATTCTTCTCCGTCTGGCTCATCTTCCACAGCGTGTCGCGTGATTCGAGTGTGTTGAGGCTCGCGAGCGCCTGCACCACGGTCTTGCGCGTCTGCGCGTGGGGTTGTTTGGCGCTGCTGGCGATCAATTCGGCGCGGGCAGCCGGTTCGGCGATTTTTGCGAGCGCTTTGGCGGCCTCGCTGCGTACGGCGTGGAACTTGTCCTCGCGCAGGATCTTGCCCAGCTTCGCGATGTGCTTCTCGCCAAGGCCGCGCACAGCGAGCAGACGGCCGATCACGTCGGATTCGAGCTGTTTGTCGAGCATCGGGCCGGGTGGCGTGAAGCTGATTTTCGCCAGCACGGTGTAGTCCGGGTCCAGGCGCACGAGTTCCGGTTGCGATGGCAATGCGAAGTAAAAATCCTCGACTTCCTTGCTCACATCCATCGTGAAACGCAGCGCGTCCTTCTTACCGGCGACCGTGAAGCCCACGGGTAGCGGCAGGCGGAAGAGGCGCACCTGCTCGCTGAGTTTTTGCGTCTGCTTCACGGTGATTTTGGCCTGCTTCGCGGCCGCATCCCAGGCGTAGTCCATTTTCAACTCAGGCACGCCGCCGTGGTGCAGCCATTGATCGAAAAACTGATCGAACGACAGGCCGCTGACCTCCTCCACGACATCCTGCAAGTCATCCGTGCTCACGATGCCGCTGCGGTGCCGCTCCAGGTAGGTTTTGATGCATTTGCGATACAACTCCGCGCCAAGCTGGCTGCGCAGCATGTGCAGCACCCACGCGCCTTTCGGATACGCGCGGCTGTCGAACTGCTGCATCGGGTCCGCGTAATCACGCCAGACGATGGGGCGGGTGTCGTTGGCGCGGAACACATCTTCCGCCTCCTGCCACAGCAGATACTTCATCGCATCAGTGCCGAGCTTCTCACCTTCGTAGAGCACCGTGTAGTAGCTGGCGAAGCCCTCATTGAGCCAGAGATGCGCCCAGTCGCGGCAGGTGACGAGATCGCCGAACCATTGATGCGCCGCCTCATGCGCGTCGAGCCCGTGCAGCGAGCGCAGCTCCTCGGTGTCCGCGTTGAACAGCATGCCCGCTGCCTCAAACGTGCAGCTGGTGTTTTCCATGCCGCCCGCGAGGAAGTCGAGACAATAGACCTGG
>JBDNIB010000954.1:0-3139 GCA_041688535.1 Prosthecobacter sp. | reverse complement strand
GCAAGAAGGGCAAGCTGCCGTGGCAGACACGCGGGATTGATTACGCGCTCGAATACGGTACGAACGCAGTGGAAATGCACCTGGATGCCATCGCGCCGGGTGAAACGGTGCTGCTGGCGGATGATCTGCTGGCCACGGGTGGCACGGCGGGCGCGGCGTTGCATTTGATCGAACAGGCAGGCGGAAAAGCGCTGGGCAGTACGTTTTTCATCGAGCTGTCGTTCCTCAATGGGCGTGAAAAAGTCAGTGGTTCCGGCCCGGTTCACTCCCTGATCACCTACTGAGACACATTGCGATGACGGAACGCGAGTACCTGCGCCACCTGAAGAAGAGCGCGGACAAATTTTTCCCCGACGATGATAAACTGCCGCGCGGCCGTGCGGAAACACTGCGCCGGGCGAAGCGGTTCCTGAAAATCAAAGAGCAGCGCATCAAGCAGCGGCATCGCAGCGGCAGCTTCGGCGGCGCGGAGATCTGCCGCATGCGCTCGGACATGACGGATGTGCTGGTGCGCGTGCTGTGGGAGGAGAGCGTGGCCGCGCTGGTGCCGAAGGTACGGGAGCAGTTGAACGTGAGCGTCGTGGCGCACGGCGGCTATGGCCGCCGCGTGATGAGTCCGGGCAGTGATGTGGATCTGACCTTCATGTTTCCAGGTAACAGCAGTCGGGTGTCCACCGAAGTCGCCAAGCTCATCTCCGATTACCTGCTGTTTTTTTATGATTTGAAGTTCAAGGTCGGCCAGGGGGCGCGCAGCGTGGGCGAGTGCATCACTCTGGCGAATGACAACATGGAGACGAAGACCGCGCTGATGGAAGCACGCTTTCTCACCGGCCAAAAAGCGGCGTTTGAAGAGTTCCGCGCTCGGTTTGACAAGGAGTGCATGGATGACCGCGAGGAGGAGTTTCTCCGGTTGCGGCAGCAGGATCTGAACTCGCGGCACCAAAAATATGGCGGCACGCCCTTCGTGCAGGAGCCGAATGTGAAGTCCGGCTGCGGTGGCCTGCGCGACTACCAGAACCTGATCTGGATGACGTATGCGAAGTTTCGCACGCTGAAGCCGAAGGATCTCGTTCAGCTCAAGTTGATCTCCAAAACTGGCTGGCGGGAGGTGGAGGAGGCCTATGAGCTCATCCTGCGGGTGCGCAATGAGATGCACTACACGGAAAAGCGTGCGGAAGATCTGCTCACGCTACGGCTACAGGGGCCGGTGGCCACGAACTTGGGCTACCGCCACAAAACGCTGCTGCGTCGCATCGAGGCGCTGATGCAGGACTACTACACCGCCACTCGCGACATTTTACAGCGCAGCAGCGAGGTGATGGATCGCTTTCACCTCCAGGTGCTGGAGAGTGGGCCGAAAAAAAACCGCCTCATGGGCTTCCTGGCACGTCGTAAGGCGGCGAAGCAGCAGGAAAGCTTCGACGGCTTCCTGCGCAAGCACGAGCGTCTCTACGCTGCGGAGGACGACCTGTTCAAGGATGCCCCCGAGCGGCTGATGCGTCTCTTCCTGCACACGCAGAAACGTCACCTGCGGCTGAGTCCCGATCTGTTCCAGCTCATTCAGGAAAGCTTCCGTCTGGTGGACACGAGCTTCCGCTACAACAAGGACAACCGCGAGACCTTCGAGGCGATCCTTACCAACAAGGGCGAGGCGGCGCGCACGCTGCGGCAGATGCACCGGGTCGGCTTCCTCGGCCGTTTCATGCCGGAGTTCGGTGCGCTCACCAACCTAGTGCAGCATGAGTTTTTTCACCTCTATACGGCGGACGAGCACACCCTTCGCACACTCGAAAAACTCGACGAGTTGAGCGACCCCACGCTGAAGGGCGTGGCTCTCTACCAGCAGTTGTATCATGACCTGCAGCAGCCGTATGTCCTGCATCTCGCGCTACTGCTGCATGACGCTGGCCGCGCGGCGAACAAGAAGACGCACACGGATGAAAGCACCACCCTGGCCGCCGCCGTGTGTCGCAGATTGCAGGTTAAAGGCGAGCGCCGCCGCCTGCTGCTCTTCCTCATAGACAATCATCTGCTGATGTACCGCACCGCCACGACGAAGAGTCTGGAAGACCCGCAGGTGATTGAGGAGTTCGCCGGCATCGTGCGTACGAAGGAGAATCTCGACACGCTGCTGCTCATGACTTATGCCGACTCCAAAGGCACGAGTGACAAGAGCTGGACCGGCTACAAGGAGGCCTCCATCCGTCAGCTCTACCACAGCACGTTGCGCTTCATGAACGCCCCGGCGGACTTCATGCGCCAAGTCCTGGCCCCGTTGGACGACCTGCGTGTCGTGGTGCAGAAAAAACTCGGCGCAGAATTCGCAGCGGAGACAGCCGCACATTTCCGTTTCATGCCGCCCGCGTATTTCAATTTCCGCGAGGCCGAAGTCATCGTCGCCCATCTGCGGCAGTTTCGCGAGTTCTTCGTCCAGCTCGCCGAAGAAGAGGTCGTGGCCGGCCTGCTGCCGGTCATGGCATGGAAAGATTATGCCGACCAGGGCTACAGCGAACTCACCGTCGTCTGCTGGGATCGACATCTGCTCCTGGCGCGTATTTCCGGCGCTCTCGCTGCCGAAAGCATCAACATTCTCAGCGCCGACCTCTTCCAGCGCGGTGATAACCTCGTGTTGGACGTCTTCCGCGTCTGCAACACCAACTTTGCCGCTGTAACCGCCAAAAGCGTGCGCAACCGTGTCGAGGAATCCGTGCGCAAAGCCTTCAGCGGCCCGCAGTTTGATTTCAGCGCCGCCATCGCGCAGAAACTCGGCAAGTCCGTCTCGATGCTCGACGAGATCATCGATGAAATCCCGCAGCGCGTCTATGTGAACAATGACATGTCGCCAGATCAAACCGTGTTGGAACTCCAGCTCGTGGATCGGCTCGGCCTGCTCTATGACATCTTCATGGCCATCGGCAGCCTGGGCCACAACATCACCCATGCCCGCATTAGCACGGAAAAGGGCGTCGCCATCGACACCCTCTACATCCAGGACGAAAACAACCGCAAGATCGTCGAGCGCGAGCAGTTGGCCGCGCTGGCTGATGTCGTGATGGCAGCGGCGCATCTGCCGCTTTGAACGCACGCCAAGGCGGCCGAGTAATTTTCCCGGCTTTGGGCTTGCTGCACAATTCCGCAG
>JBDNIB010000953.1:0-2389 GCA_041688535.1 Prosthecobacter sp. | reverse complement strand
CGCGGCAGCAAGCAAGTGCTGCAGACCGGCTCCCAGCAGCGCTCCAGCAAGGAATTCCGCATCGCCTGCGAGCTGGTGCAAAACGGCGTCATCGGCAAAATCCAGCGCGTTGAGACCCAGTTCGGCTCACCGGCCAAAGCCAATGCCAATCCTGAAGAAGCCATGGAACCCGGCCTCGACTGGGACATGTGGTGCGGCCCAGGCCCGCTCGCGCCATACAGCAGCGTGCTCAGCCCGCGTGGTGTCCACAATCACTTCCCCGCTTGGCGCATGACCCGCGAATACGGCGGCGGCATGATCTGCGACTGGGGTGCTCACCACATCGACATCGCCCAATGGGGCCTCGGCGAAGACCTTCACGGCCCGGTCGAAATCATCGCACCTGAAAAACACGATGAAGCCACCGAGGGCGCGAAACTCATCTACGCCAGCGGCATTCCTCTTACCCATGTGAATAAAGGCTTCGGCGTTTCCTTCTTCGGCGAGAACGGCGAGGTGCATGTGAACCGCGGCAAGTTCAAGCTCGTGATGGGCGGCAAGGTCGTACATGAATTCCTCGGCAAGGAAACCAAGGGCACCAGCCTCGACCGCGAAGTCCTCATGGCCGAGCGCACCTTCCTCGCTGACGCGAAGATCAAGCTCTACAACTCGCCGAACCACCATCAGGACTGGCTGAACTGCATCCAGAGCCGCGAGAAGCCGATCTGCGATGTCGCCATCGGTGCTGGCACCGTCATTTCCTGCCATCTCATGAATCAGGCCTACTACCACGGCGGCACCATGAAGTGGAATCCCGAGTCCCACGAGTACACCAGTGGCGGCGACGCCAAATGGCTCACCCGCGACTATCGCGGCGAGTGGAAAGTCTAAAGTAGTCCCTAACTTCAGTTCGTTCTTCCGGCGGCCTCACGAGAGGCCGCCTGTTTATTTCACCTCCGCCCGCTTCACCACACGGCTGCCATCCTTCACCGTGTCCGGCGGATGCATCAGCACCTCATCACCCGCCGTTAACCCTTCCAGCACCTGCGTCAGCTTCCCATCCGTGCGTCCGGCTTTCACGGTCACGGCTTTGGCGCTGCCAGCATCAAAGAGAAAGGTCTTCCACTCGCTGCCTTCACGAAACAACGCTCCGGCTGGCACCAGCAGCGTCTCATCGCTGTGCCACACCGCCACGCGCACCTCCACCCGGAAACGGTCCCCCAGTGCCTTCAGCGCCGATGTCTGCGCCACGAAATCACTCAGCACCAGCACGCGCTGCTCCTCCACTCCCAGCGCGGACACCTTGGTGAAGGCCGCAGGCTCCACCCGCCGCACCCGCGCCTTCGCCGGCTCCTCGCCGCCCCACTGCTCCACCGTGACCAGCGCGCCCGGTTTGATCGTCACCGCATCACGCGAGAGGATCTCCGCCTCGATCTCCAGATCCTGCGGATCACCAATCTCCAAAATCGGCGTCCCCGGAGCCACGATCGTCGTGCTCTCCTGCTGCACCCGCAGCACCACGCCGTTCGCTGGCGCACGCACCTTGATGGACGCGCCGCCTGTCGCCGGTTGGTCGATCTGCTGTAGTGCCGCCTGGGCTTGCTCCAACTCGAAATCCGCCACCTGTAGGGCAAACTCCGCCGACCGCACCTCCCGCACCTTCATTTCAGCCTCACGTTCGAAGGTATCGCGGTCCGTGGCGCTGATGGTGCCCTTGTCCGTGTTGTTTTTCACGCGCTCCCAATTCGCCTGCGCGTATTTCAGGCCAGTGCGGGACATCTCGATGGTTTCATTCGCACCACTGCGGGCTGCCGCCGCCGCATCCACCCGCGCCTGCGCCTGCGAACGCGAACGCGCGTCCAGCAGTGGTGAGAGTGACGGCTCAATGCGTGTCAGCACGGTCTCGCCGCCTTTGACCACATCCCCCGGCTTCAACTCCACCCGCTGCATGCTGCCCGCAACTGGTGCAGACACGACATGCCGGTTGCGGATGCGCGTCTTGCCCTCTTCGGACACATACACCGTCAGCGGCCCCATTTGGACAGCACCGGTTTCAACCTCGGCCGGGCGTGGCTGTAGGGCAACGTACATCACCAGCACCAGCAGGCCAATGCCGGACCAGAGCACCAGCTTGCGCAATAGGTTGCGCCGGGCCGGTGGACGTTTCTCCTCCCACGGCGGAACAGCGGATTTCGTGGTTGCGATTGAAGCGGCGGGCATGGCGTGACCCCCACTATGCGCGAACTTCGTGCTGCGGCAGGTGATTTTTGCTTGTCGCCCCCGCTCTTCCCTGTTCAAATCCACCCTCTTAATCTTCACCTCTCACATCACCATGCCCCACGTCGAAACCAACGGAATCAACATGTTTTATCAGGAACGCGGCAGCGGCGAACCGCTCGTCTGCATCATG
>JBDNIB010000952.1:0-5698 GCA_041688535.1 Prosthecobacter sp. | reverse complement strand
GAACTGAGTTTCTCATGTCGCGCCTCATTCGATTCTGCCTCGAGCAAAAGCTCGTCGTCTTCCTGCTGCTCGCCTTCTTCATCGGCTGGGGCATTCGGGTGGCGCCGTTTGACTGGCATCTCGGCGGCATGAAGCGCGATCCCGTACCGGTCGATGCCATCCCTGATCTCGGTGACAATCAGCAGATCGTCTTCACCGACTGGATGGGCCGCTCGCCGCAGGATGTGGACGATCAGATCACGTATCCGCTCACGGTCGCACTGCTCGGCGTCCCGCAGGTGCGGGAGGTGCGCAGCTACTCGTATTTCGGCTTCTCCAGCATCTACCTCATCTTCAACGAGGGCACCGACTTCTACTGGGCGCGCAGCCGCATTCTCGAAAAACTCGGCAGCCTGCCGCCGGGCACCTTGCCCGAGGGCACACGGCCCGCGCTCGGCCCGGATGCGACGGGATTGGGGCAGGTGTTTTGGTACACGCTGGAGGGTCGCGATCCGAAAGGCCAGCCTGCCGGTGGCTGGGATCTCGATGAACTGCGCGCCATTCAGGACTGGCAGGTGCGCTATGCATTGCTCGCGGGCGGAGCGGTGGCCGAGGTGGCGTCCATCGGCGGTTTCGTGCGCGAGTATCAGATCGACGTGAACCCGAACGCGCTGCGTGCGAACAACGTCATGCTCATGGACGTGGCGGAGGCGGTGCGTCGTGCGAACACGGAGTCCGGTGCGCGCAACATGGCCATCAACGGCGTCGAATACATCATCCGTGCCACGGGCTATGTGCGTTCGCTCGACGATCTGCGTAGCGCCGTGATCACGGTGCGCGACAACACACCCATCACCGTCGGCGATCTCGCCACCGTGCAGCTCGGCCCCGCGATGCGACGCGGTGCGCTGGACAAAAACGGCGCGGAAGCCGTCGGCGGCGTGGTCGTGGCGCGCTACGGCGAAAATCCGCTCGTCGCCATCAGGCAGACGAAGGCGAAGATCGTCGAGCTTTCCACCGGCCTGCCGCAGCGCGCCGTCGTGCGCTGGGAGATGACCGATGTCGATGCCGTCAGTGCATTCGCCGCCAAAAACAAACTGCCGCTGCCAGCCAGCGGCGCGCATGACAGCGCACTCGGCGACGCATGGCAGAAGTGGCTGATGTCCACCGACATGGATCAATGGCCCGCATGGCTCACGCTTTCCAAAGTGACCGTCGTGCCTTTCTACGACCGCAGCGGACTCATTCAGGAAACGCTCGGGACGCTGGAGGACGCGCTGCGGCAGGAGGTGCTGATCACCATCATCGTCGTCATGGTGATGATGCTGCATCTGCGCGGCAGTATGCTCATCAGTTGCATGCTGCCGATGGCCGTGCTGATCACCTTCATCGCGATGAAGCTCTTCGGAGTCGATGCGAACGTGGTCGCGCTTGGAGGGATCGCCATCGCCATCGGCACCGTCGTCGATGTCGGCATCGTGCTGACGGAGAACATCCTCAAACACATGGATGATGCGCCGCGGGGCGAACCCGTGCTCGAAACGATTCACCGCGCTACCACCGAGGTCGCCAGCGCGGTCATCACGTCTGTGGCGACCACCGTGGTGAGCTTCCTACCCGTGTTCACGCTCACCGGAGAGGCGGGACGGCTTTATGGCCCGCTCGCCTACACGAAGTCCTTCGCACTCATCGCCTCGGTGATCACCGCCGGGGTGCTCATTCCGCCGATTGCACATCTGCTCATGCGGCGACGCGTGGACCGCACGGCGAAGCGTTTGATGGAGAAGGTCAAAGCGCCGCCCATGCTCACGCAGCGCGCGTTCAGCCTCATCGTCGCCGCATTGACCGGTTGCCTGCTCGCCTCCGACTGGATGCCGCTGGGACTCGATCACAGCACCTGGGTGAACATCATCTTCACCCTCGTGCTCATCGGCGGCCTGCTGCTGTTCTACCGGCTGGTGGAGCATGTCTATCCTTCCGTTCTCGGCTGGTGCCTGCGACGAAAGACAGCCTTCCTGCTCATTCCCGTCGGCATCATCGTCATGGGCGTGCTGAGCTGGCGCGGCTGGGAGAAAACCTTTGGATGGGCCGGTGTCCCGGCGCTCGCAGAGACGCGCCTGTGGCAGGATTTGACGAAGACCTTTCCTGGACTGGGCGGCGAGTTCAGGCCGGAGCTTGATGAAGGCTCGTTTCTCGTCATGCCGACGATCAATCCGCACGCGTCCATCGCCGAGGCGCTCGACTACTTGAAAAAACTCGACGCCGCTGTGTTGGAAGTGCCCGAGGTGTCCGAGGTCATCGGCAAACTCGGCCGCACGGACTCCGCGCTCGATCCCGCGCCGGTGTCGATGTACGAAAACATCGTGAACTACAAAAGCGAGTTTATCAGCGACGCGAATGGCAGGCCGCTGCGTTACCGCTACGACAGCAAGAACGAGGGTTTCATCTTCGACGAATTCGGCGAACTCATTCCCGACAGCGGCGGTCGTCCGTTCCGCCAGTGGCGCGATCACATTCGCTCGCCCTCCGACATCTGGCAGGAAATCGAGAAGCGCATCTCCATCACCGGCATGACCGGCGCGCCGCAGCTCCAGCCCATCGAGACACGGCTCGTGATGCTGCAGACCGGCATGCGCGCGCCGATGGGCATCAAGGTGCGCGGCCCCACGCTGCAAGCCGTTGAGTCCTTCGGCATCCGCATTGAGCAGTTGCTCAAGACAGGCAGCGTGCCGGGGCTTTCCGCAGGCTCTGTCAGCGCCGAGCGCATCGTCGGCAAGCCCTACCTCGAAATCGTGCCCGACCGCGCCGCCATCCAGCGCTACGGCATCAACATCGCCGACGTGCATCAGATGCTCGAACTCGCCGTTGGCGGCAAGACGGTGACCACCACCGTCGAAGGCCGCGAGCGCTTCGCCGTGCGCGTGCGCTACATGCGCGAGGAACGCGATAGCATCGAGGCGCTGGAGCGCGTGTTGATCACTTCCAAAGAAGGCGTCGCCATTCCGCTCGCTGAAATCGCCGAGATTCGCTTCACGCGCGGCCCGCAGATGATCAAAAGCGAGGACACCTTCCTCACCGGTTTCATCACCTTCGGCAACGACCCCGGCTCCGCGCCGATGGATGTCGTGCTCACCGCGCAGCAGTTTTTGCGCGATGCCGAAGCAAAAGGCGAACTCGTGCGGCCGCAGGGCGTGACCTACCGCTTCGCGGGTGATTACGAGAACCAGCTCGAGTTCGACCGCAATTTCGCCGTCGTGCTGCCGCTCACGCTCGGGGCCATCTTTTTGCTCCTGTATTTGCAGTTCCGCTCCAGCCTCATCGCATTGCTCGTCTTCACCGGCGTCGCCATCGCCTGGGCGGGCGGTTTCTGCCTGCTGTGGGCCTACGGGCAGGCGGATTTCCTGAACTTCTCCGTGTTCGGCCAGAACCTGCGCGAGCTCTTCCACGTCTTCCCCATCAACCTCTCGACCGCTGTATGGGTCGGCTTCCTCGCGCTGTTCGGCATCGCCACGGACGACGGCGTCGTCATTGCCACCTACTTGAAACAACGCTTCGCGCAGGACGAGCCGAAAACGATCGCGGAGATCCGCGCCAGCGTCCTCGCCGCCGGCACGCGCCGCGTGCGCCC
Organism: Prosthecobacter sp.; assembly: GCA_041688535.1. Classification (GTDB taxonomy): domain Bacteria; phylum Verrucomicrobiota; class Verrucomicrobiia; order Verrucomicrobiales; family Verrucomicrobiaceae; genus Prosthecobacter. The sequence goes on along the minus strand of JBDNIB010000952.1, from coordinate 2,091 downwards.
CTGCCTCATGACCACCGCCACCACCGTCATCGCTCTGCTGCCCGTCCTCACCAGCACTGGCCGCGGTAGCGATCTCATGATCGCCATGGCCGTACCCATCTTCGGCGGCATGACCATCGAGATCATTACGATGTTCGTCGTGCCCGTGCTGTTCAGCGCGTGGAAGGAACGCGGGGCGGCTACTTCCGGCCGCTGACGTTTTTCAGCGCGGCCATGCCTTGGAGGACGCGGACTTTGCCGCCACGGGCGCGGGAGGCGATGTTGTCGAAGTGGTCTTCCATGGGGATGTTTTTCTCGTCCTTGCCGACGAAGAGGACGAAGTTGATCTGCGGCTTGGTCTTGCCCTGGCTGGAGTAGATGATGCGGATGGCGTTGAGGATCTGCTTTTCACGCTCCTCGGCGTCGATGTTGGGGCCGGGCTTGTGGCGGACGTTGATGTTTAGCTCGGCGATGACCTCGTGGATGCTGCGAATGACGCGCTGGGGGACGCCTTTGGCTTTGCGCTTTTCGTTCTCCTCCTTGAGCCAAGCGTTGGCTTTGGCGACGGCTTCTAGCCATTCTTTTTCGTTTTTGTCGGTCCAGCGCATTTCCTTGAGGTAGACGTCGAGTTCGGCCTTGGTCTCGTAGCGTGCCATGTGCCGCCAGCCGCTGGTGATGATGAAGACGGTGTCCACATCACTCTCCAGCGCATACTGGATGGCGAGCATGTAGCCCTGGAGGAGGCGGCTGGTCACGGGTTCGATTTCCTGGGTGGCCTTGAGCTTGGGATAACCGGTGGCGGCGAGGCCGATTTTTTCAAACTGCTGGTTCACCGGATACAGCCAGTCCTTCATCATGTTGACGTTGGCGGTGGTGCCGGGGACGAGCTTTTCGTTGAAGGCTGAGAGGTGGAAGTGATCGAACATGAGCACGTTGAATGAGGTGTTGACCCCGAACTTGCCGATCATGCTGGCGATTTCTTCTTTGACGATTTGATACGCGGGGATGCCGCCCTTGGGGTCGGTTAGCATGTAACGCTCTGCCTCAATGAGGAAGGCGATGCGGCGGCCCTTGGACTTGATGCCGAAGAAGTTCACCTGGGCGGTGCCTTTGGGCTGAAAGGCCATGGAGAAGCTGGAGCCAAGATCGGTGGTGGCGACTTCGGCGACGACCTCTGTGGGAGCTTTGAAGTCAAAGTCCGGCAGCGAGATGGCGGAGACACCGGCGGCGGTCATGGCGGAGGTGGTGGGCCGGGCGACGGCAGCGGTGGCCGGGGTGGGCTGCGGGACGACGATTTTTTTCGTCTCGGGCTTGTCCTGCTGCTCTTCCGCAGCGGAGGTAGCGGTGATTTCCGCCGAAGGTCCGGCGGGCAGGACGATCATGATGATGCCGAGGAGGAAAAACAGGCCCAAATGGACCATGATGGCAGCGGCGGCGGCGGCGAGCTTGGGCCCAAACAAACGGCGCTGTTTCGGTCACGCGTCAATGATGTCGGCGTCGCCAGCGGATTGGGCGGCGGCATAGACCGGCTGCTCGAGGTCAGGCGTGGGAACTGCCGCGAGGCTGGGAGCGGGCAGTCCGGCCGGGGCGGGCAGACCAGTAGGAGCTGGGAGTCCGCTGGGTGCAGGAAGCCCGGTTGGCGCGGGCAGGGCGGTGACAGCGGGTGTATCATCGTCGTCATCAGCCAGGACGGCCACAGCGACGGCTTCTTCCTCAGCGGGGGCGGAATGGTCGCGACGCAGCACCTGGAGCTTGATGGGCACGGTGTCCTTGGTGCAGAAGCTGGTGGTGTTGCCGGCGATCCATTCACGCAATGGCTCGGCACGCGCTTCGAGCGTGGGGTCGAGCTCCATGGCCACGAGGTAGTGCTTTTCGGCCTCGTCGCCATCGCCAAGGGCGCGGGAGGCTTCGGCGGCGAGAAGCGCGGCCTCGGCGTTCATCTCATTGGTCATCATGGCGCGCATGGCGTAGTCGAGCGCGTTGGTCGGGTGGATGGGCAACAGGTGATGGCCGGCACGAACGAGCAGGTCCGGGTCTGCTGGGACGGTGGGTGCCAAGGAAACGATCATCGCGGCCATGTCCATTTTACCGTCTGCGGTCAAAGCGTCCGCG
>JBDNIB010000951.1:0-1423 GCA_041688535.1 Prosthecobacter sp. | reverse complement strand
GAATGACGATATCGAGGACTTGTTTGACTTCGGCCTGGAATTCGTGGGTTTGGCTCATGGTATGTGTGGGTAAATGGGGTTTGGGGGGCGGGGAGAGTAGCTGGTGTCAAGGCGTGGTCAAGGTGGCTGCGCCTTGACTTTGCCCTTCCCGTCCCCACACTCCGCGCTCATATGGGACTCTTCGATTCACTCGCCAAAAACGCGTTGGGCAGCATGCTCGGCGGCTCCGCCAAACAAGACCCCGCCGCCATGCTCTCCAGCCTGCTGAATGAGTCCGGTGGACTCAATGGCCTGATGGGCAAGTTTCAGCAAGCGGGCCTGGGCGAGGCATTTTCCTCCTGGGTAGGACCGGGGCAGAATCAAGCGATCAGTGCCGACCAAGTGCAGAACGCCGTCGGCGCAGATATGCTGCAAGGACTAGCCGACAAGCTCGGCATGAACGTGAAGACGATTCTGCCACTGCTGGCGCAGTTTCTGCCGCAGATCATCGACAAGCTGACGCCAAGCGGCCAAATCGCCGAGAACAACCCGAGCGGAGGCCAGATTCAAAGCGTTCTTACCAGCGTGATCAGCAGCGGCTTCGGCGGCATGTTTGGCAAGAAAGCGTAGCTGCCCTTTCCGGCGGCGACACGCAAACTGGATGTTTGGCGGCTTGGCCCCGCATGGATTTTGTTGCGCTGAGTGCGGAATTGCTGGCATTGGTTTCCGCCATGCTTCTCCTTAAATTCCTCCTCAGTGCCGGCGTCATCACGCTGGTCAGTGAAATCGTAAAACGCAGCGACAAAGCGGGCGCGCTACTGGCCGCGCTGCCCTTTGTGAGCATCATCACGCTGTTCTGGGTGCATTACGAAAGCGCACCTGAGGCACGGGAGCAGAAAACAGCGGACCACATGTACTACATCTTTTGGTATGTGCTGCCCACGCTGCCGATGTTCCTGCTGTTCCCCATGTTCCAGCGCTGGTGGGGCTTTTACGGTGCCCTGGGCGGGAGCGCGGTGCTCACAGTGGCGCTATTTGCCCTCCTGCGTGCCATCACCGCGCGTTTTGGGCTGATGCTCTGACCGGCCGTTCCCAGCCCCCTTGTGAAATTTTTCACAAATCCAAGTTGCCCCGCCCTTGCCTACTCGGATACTGAAAACCATGGCCTCCCCCGTCCAGTATCTCCCCGGCAAAGAACCGCATTCACGCGAGACCCGCCTCATCTTCAAAAACATCGACCGCGCCGGCTACGATCCGTCCATCGAGTGCTACCTGAAGGACGGCGGCTATGAGCAGCTCAAAAAGGCGTTCACGATGGAGCGCAGCGCCATCACCAACGAGGTCAAAGCCAGCGGACTCCGTGGCCGTGGCGGTGCGGGTTTCCCGACCGGCGTGAAATGGGGTTTCATCCCGCCGACGAACACCAAGCCGGTCTATCTCATCT
>JBDNIB010000950.1:0-5161 GCA_041688535.1 Prosthecobacter sp. | reverse complement strand
GGCCCACGCTGGCGACGCGCGCCGCTTCCTGCTACAAAGCGACGGCAAAAAGTGGGATCTCATCTTTGGCGACGCCTACAATGGCATCCGCCAGATCCCGCCGCACCTCGCCACGCGGGAGTTTTTCCAGCAGATCGCCGACCACCTCGAACCCAAGGGCGTGTTCATCATGAATGTGATCGCCGCCGTCTCTGGGCCGAAGGCGGAGCTGACCGCCGGCATGCTCGCCACCGTGCGCCAAGCGTTTCCTTCGGTGGAGGTCTTCGCCGTCGGCTACCGTCGCGATGAGACGCAAAACGTCATTCTCATGTGCTCGCGCGAAAACTTAAAGCCGCTGATCGCCGACCGCTACGTCGCCAAAGGCTCCTGGCAGGAGCGCCTGCTCCGCACGCATGTTCCTGCCGGCACCGTGCCGCGCTCTGAATACGTCTTCACCGACGATCACAACCCTGTGGATGCCATCATCGCACGCGGTCTGCTGGAATAAGAGTTAAGGGCCATCTTGGCCCCTGCTTGAGGGATCAGGATGATCCTCTCCTACTTCAAGGGCTTCGCTGCCGGTGCGAGGGCAGGTGCCACGAACGCGTCGAACACCAGCACGCCTTTGAGCGAGTCCACCGCACGTTCGAGCTGCTTGTCACCGAGCTTGGCGAGCTCCAGTGCTGCAGCCTCGCCAGTGCCGTGGGAGGCGCGCCATTTGCCGATGTTTAATTCGTCCTCGGAAGTCAACGCGGAGATGATGTTCGGCTCGACGCCGTTCTCGTGGATCGTGCGGTGGCCCGGCGTGTAGTACTTTGCCGTCGTCAGTCGCATCGCCGCGCCGTTTTTCATTGGCAGGATCGTCTGCACACTGCCTTTGCCGAAACTCGTAGTGCCGACGATGATCGCGCGCTTCAAATCCTGCAGCGCCCCCGCCGTCAGCTCGCTGGCGCTCGCGCTACCGTGGTTGATCAGTACCGCCATCGGGTACTGGCGCGGCTCCTTGCCGTTGCGCGATGGCGTTCGGTAGGGCGGCGGATTCTGCGAAGCAACGCGGCCCTCCGTGGTCACCACCACTGTGCCTTCGGGCAAAAACTCGCCGCAGATCGCCACTGCGCTGTCCACCAGGCCGCCGGGGTTGTTGCGCAGGTCGAGCACAAAGGCCTGCATGCCCTGCTTTTCCAGTTCGTCCAGTGCCTTGCTCAGTTCACGGGCCGTGGGCGCGTTGAATTGCGAGATGCGCGCGTAGCCAATTTTGAACTCGCCCGCCATGTTCTGCGCCAGCAGCATCGGATCATGCACGGAGGTCTCCGCCAGCGTCTCATGCTTTACCTTGAACTCTAAAAATTGTTTCGTGCCCGGTCGCCGCGCCGTGAGCCGCACCTCGTCGCCCGCCTTGCCCTTGAGCAGTTGCATCGCCTCCGCGATGCCCACGGAATCCGTCAGCACGTCGTTGATGCGCACCAGTTGGTCCGCTGACAATAGGCCCGCAGCAGCAGCCGGGCCATCCTCCCGCACCGTGATGATCGTCAGGATGCCCTGCCGCAGCGCGATGGTGATACCGATGCCCTCGGACGTGTCGCTTTGTTCGCGCTGCATGTCCTCAAACAGCGAGCGGCCCATGTACTCGCAGTGCGGATCAAGCCGGCGCAGCATGCCCTCCAGTGCCCCCTCCACCAGCTCCTCATAGGTGATCTTCGATTCATCCACATAGTTCTGCCGCACCATCTCCATCGCCCGAGTGAGCATCTCCATCTGCACATACGCGTCTTCCGGCGGCGGCTTCACCGCTGGCGCGGCAGGCTTGGGTGCCGTCTTGGACGCGGGCTTTACCTCCGCTGGTTTGGTCTCCAGTTTCGGCGCAGGAGTCGCTGGCACAGGGGCAGGAGTCATCGGTGCCGCGTGAAGACTCACGCTGACGGTCAGAAGGGAAAAGAGTGCGGGGGCGCGACGCATAGCGGCATCCTGCATGATTTCAGGCGCTTGCGACAGGGGAAAATCCCCGCGTATCCGAGAACCCAGTCAGATGAGGTGGTCCGCACACGGAGTGTGCGGACCATAGCACTTCTCATTCCAGCGTGATGCCGCCCCAGTAGGCGAACTCCATGTTCCAGCCGCTGGCGTGGGCTTCGAGGCGCACGGTGACTTCCCGGCCGGTGAACTTCGCCAGATCGACCTCCACGGTCTTCCAGCGCGGTTTTTCGTGATCCACGGCCACTTCTTTGACGACTTGACCGTTGACCACGGCTTTGAAGATCCAATCACCGCGATCATCCGCCGCGACTTGCACCTTCAGCTTCGTCTTCTCGACCTTCAGCTTCCGTTCCAAGCTCGCAGGCGTCTTTTTGTCCGGGAACGGGTGCATGAGCAGCACGTTGGTCTGGCCGTGATACTCGGCCAGCTTCATCGGCGTGCGTTCAAAGTCGGGCGCGCTGACTTTCCAGTCGGGATTCCACAGGCTCACGCTTTCCCAATCAATGGCGCGTGTGTTGGTGCTCTTTGGTTTGGCGGCGGCGGGCTCTTCGACGCCCTGGATGAGCAGTTTCTTCTTCGCCGGCGTCAGCGGGCCTTCCTCCGGCGGGGCGAGGATGTACCAGATCATGTCACGAAACGCCGCATCGGGCAGCATGCCGAAGCCCATCGGCATGAGGCTCTGCTTGGTGTTGGTGAGGCTGGCGATTTGATCGCGCGGCACCACCTGCGCGGCTCCGCCTGCGGCGAGCAGCTTCACATGACCCGGCGTGTCTTCCACGACTCGTCCGGCCAGCGTGCGGCCGTCCTTGGTGCTCACGGTGAAGTTTTCGTAGCCGTTGCCGATGATTTGATTCGGATCGATCACGTTGGCAAGGATCGCATCCAGGTTGCTGCGTCCGCTGCCGATCAAGTCCGGCCCCACCTTCTGTCCGCCGCCGTGGAATTCGTGGCAGACCATGCACGTCGCCGTGAAAATCAGCTTGCCGTTCGCGAGATCAGGCTCGCCGGTCAATGTCGCCTGCTTCTTCTGCGCGATGAGTGATTTCACGTCGTCCGACGAATCCTGCCAGGCACCGAGCACCTTGAAGGCGTGATCGCGGATGGCCTTGTCCTTGCTCGTCGCCAAAGCGCGACGCACCGGAGCCGGGAAGCCGCTGGCGCTGACTTTTTCCGCCGCGATGGCATCCAGCATGGCCTGCGTCCACGTCCTGCGACTGCTCAGTGCTTCCAGTGCGGCGATGCGCACGTTGAAATCCTTCGATCCAGCCTGCTGGATCAGCGGTGCGATGAAATCATCGCCCCCGAGGTCTGCCGCCGCCCGAATCGCCGCCACGGCCAGCGCAGTCGAGGTCTGCGGCATGAGCAGCGGCTTCAGGCCTTCCTTCACCACTCCCGTTTTCACCTTCCGTAACGATTGCAGCACTGTGATGCGCTCCTTCTCCGGCTTCTTCGCATCGTTCAACACGGCAATCATCTCCTTCACCGCCGCGTCATCACCCCACAGCACCGCGAGCGTCTGCGCGTGCTTCTGCACGTCCGCGTTGGCGTTCGAGCGCCACTTCGTGAGGCTGGCGGACACATCCTTCGTCGGCTTGATCACACCGTCTTCCTGGCCTTTGACGAGGCCGTCGAGCGCATGCGCGAGCAGGACGTCGTGCGCGGCGATCTTGTCGCAGAACTCGACGGCGAGATCGAGGTTCTTCGCGTCACGCGTGTCGCACAAACGGCGCATGGCTTTGTGGGAGAGGATGCGGGAGAGGGGTTGGGTGCTGGTGGCGATTTCGCTTAACCACTCGGTGCTGCCACCAGGATTGGCGCTTATTTGAGGTTCCAACGCCTGCCACACGGCGAAGGCATAGCGTGGCGAGTCCTGGTCGTTATTTTTGAGTAGTGCGGCGAGAACTTGCCAGGCATTGGCTGACCATGGCTTTGATGTGCCGCGATCTGCCGTTAGACGTGATTCTGAATTTTGCCTGAGTGCAACAGCGACAGAGTAACGAACTGAAGGATTGCTGTCAGAGGCTAGCTTGGTCAGGGCCTCAAGCGTTTTTGGATCGTTGAAAAGCATGGGAAGATGAGTTTCCTCGCCAATCCACCTCGCACACCAAGCGCGAATGGTTGCAAGCTGGTCACTGCTGTCAGTGACCAGCGGGTGGGTGCTGGTTTGAATGACGCCAAAGTAATTGGCGCATCCAAGCGTCCACATGGCTTCGGTCCTCGTGACAGCAGATTCCGCACTGCGCCAAAGCTTGGACAATCCAACCACCGCTTCGCTTTCGATGCCTTTGTGTGGACGTCTCTCCACCAACATCCGCCGCGCCATTCGGCGCATCCAGTTGTTCGGATGCTCCAGGGTCTTCACGAGGTCGGCGGTGGGGAGTTTTTTCAAATTCAGGTCGGTTTCCGGGCGGGAATGGTCTTGGGAAGCCGCTGAAATTACAGTTTTTATGAAGCGTGGGCCTTTTTCCGCGCCGGAACTTACCTTTTCAGTCACTGACTGAGTTTGATCCGTTAACGAAAAGATATGTTCAGTCGTCGAATTAGTATGTTCCGGGATCGAATTCGTTTGGTCCGTGACGGAAAAGGTTTGGTACACCATCGACTTAGTTTTGTCCGTAGCTGACAAAACCTTTTCCGTCAGCGACTGAGTTTTGTCGGTGTCGAAAAGACTTTGTCCGTCACGGACTAAACCTTTTCGGTCGCGGACAAAACTCAGTCGATGAGCCGAAAGGGGTGGTTTGCCTGACAAGTCGTCGCCCCAGGCAGCGGCGGTGGGGAGTTTTTCGAGGACGAGACCGGTCGTGGGACGCGAGGCGTGTTCTGTAGTTCCGCCTTTAGGCGGTGCCTTGGAGACGTTCGCCTGATCGGCTGAAGCCGGAACTACGGAACTGTCTTGGGTGGTTACGACGCGCCAGATGCGGCCGCGTTCGCGGTCCACGCCTTCGGGATTGGCTTTGGCGTTTTGGTAGCAGGGATACTTGTCGCACCAGTCCATGATCCAGAGGAAGCCGTCGGGGCCGGTCTGGGTGCTGACGGGGCGGAACCAACCGTCGTTGGCGCGGAGGAAGTCGCGACGCGGCTCGCATTTGAAGGTGGCACCGACGGGCGTGAGCACTTCTTCATGGATGGCGTTGTCGTGGATGTTGCCGATGAAGGCGTGGCCGTGGGTGTCGGCGGGGTAGCGGCCACCTTGATAAATCTGGATGCC
>JBDNIB010000949.1:0-2789 GCA_041688535.1 Prosthecobacter sp. | reverse complement strand
CTGCTCAGGCGTGTGCTGCTGCCCACCGTGTAAGTCACCCCCGCGTGCCAGCCGGTAGCTGCCGTGCGCCGATACGTCACCGCCACGCCACCCGCGCTCACGCTTTCCAGCTCACCGCATCTTTATGCAATTTTGTCAAGCAGTTGCACACTGACCCCGTTTCCCCTGGCTTCCGCCTGCGTCTCTGGAGCGGCGATGCCGATCCCGCCACCGCTTCCTACCAGAACTATCTGCTTAATCCGCAGTCCCAGTGGATTGACGAAGCCTCCGGCACCGATGTCACCACCCAGCCGCTGCTCGACGCCACCCGCGCCTTCTTCCTGGTCCGCCCGTGATGCCGCCAAGAGAGCAGCCTCAAATCCCCGCCCCCTCCGCCTCTCTACTCCTCTGCGCCAAAATGGAACGTCCTGTCGGTGACTCTATGCTGTGGATGGTTCGGTCTTACCGCAAAGGGGCAGAAGAGCGGAGGTGGCAAAGTTTCTGATCAGATCAGCATCGCAAACTGACCGACATCATTCATTCGATGAATCGGTGGGAAATCATCAACCCTGATGACCTGGCGGATAAATTCCCGCGCCGCGTATTCTTTTCATTGGGGAATCCCGCCACATGGCTCTATTTGCCGCATGCCACGCTGCCTGCTTCTTTTTCTCGTGCTCGTTTTCACGAGCTGCCAATCGGTTCAGAACACCGGCACCAACGCTTTCCGTTACGGCCAGAAATTCGTCACCAGCGACATCCCGCGTGCCACGCGCTTCCTGCATGGCCGTGTCACCCGGCTCTTTCGTTTTGGGGAGGGGGACGGCTCGTTCTGGTATGCGGATGAAATGTACGGCAAGCCCAGCGTGGTCATCAATCTCGGTGAGCAGATGGTCTATCTGTTCAAAGGCGGCCAGCTTGCCGGCGGCTCGCCCATTTCCTCCGGCTCCGAGGGCTACGACACCCGGCCCGGCAGTTACCGCATCATTGAAAAAGACATCGACCACAAATCCTCCCTCTACGGCGACTACGAGGATCAGTATGGCAATGTCATCATGCAGAACATCGACAACCGCAAGGACCCGCGTCCGCCCGGCACGCGGTTCGAAGGCGCGAAGATGTATTACTTCATGCGCATCTACGGCGGCGTGGGCATGCATCAGGGCTATCTACCCGGCTACGCCGCCTCGCATGGCTGCATCCGCCTCCCCGGCCACATGGCGTCCAGGTTTTACGCGGCAGTGCCGATGGGCACCCCGGTCGAGATCGTGCCCTGACCTTCACTGCCGCAGCGCGGCACCCGTCTCATAGCCCGGCCTTTCAAGGCCGGGAAAACCTGTCATTGGCCGCGTCGCAGGGTGCCGCCCGAACCTCCGCGCATTCCAGACGGGTCTTCAAATACGGTGATTAGCCCGCCCGGTCCGCCACAAAGATCGTGTGCGCGCAGCGTTTCGCTTGCGCGTAGGCCTTCGCGGCCACGGTCGCCACCTTGAAGCCCGCCTTGCCCAGCCGTTTGGCGAACGCATGATCCGTACTGGCCGACCAAAAAGTCACGCGGCCTCCCGGCTTCAGCGCCTGTGTGATCGCCGCAAAGCCCTGCGCCTGATACAGCCGCGCATTGCCGTCCTGCACCATCGCTATGGGGCCGTTGTCCACATCCAGCAGGATCGCGTCGAAATGCCCGGCTGGAGCGCGGGCGATGACTTGAAACACATCCTCCACCACGACTTGGACACGCTTGTCCTCCAGCAGCAGTCCGTTCACCGCGCTCAAGAACTCACGATTCCACGCCACCACCTGCGGCAGCAGCTCCGCCCCTTCAATGTGCGCATCCTTGCCAACGAGTTCCAACACTCGCCGCAGCGTGGAGCCGAAGCCCAGCCCGCCGATCAGCACGCGCACGCCCGGCTTGCCACGCAGTCCTTAACAGGCCAGTTGCGCCAATATCTTCTCCGACTCCGACGCGTTCGTCCCCATCAGCGGCTGCCGGTTCACCCGCAGGTAAAAATGCACGTCATGCGCATGCAGCGTCAGTTCCGCGCCATCGGGTGTGCAGGCTTGGGCGAGTTGGAGAAACGGTTTCATGAAAAGCGGCTGGCGGGAGCCGGTCGCTTCCACGTTGCGGACAGGAGCGCGGAGCAGTGGCTCCGCAAGGTTCTGTGTGACGGACGACACTAGTGGCAATGCCGTTAAGCAATGATGGTGACTTCATACATAGAGGGCGAGGTGGGTGAAGTGGGGGTTACCATGCGCGGCCACCTTTTGATGGGTTGACGCACTTTACGATCTCAACTCCTTGGTCTTCTCGGCGGCAGGGCACAGGCCGCGATCTGTTGTCGCACTCGGCGCACTAGCTCGCGTTGCGCCGCTTGGTCCATCAGGCCTTGCGCAGCGCTCAACACGATCCACAACGCCTGCATGTGCTCCAGGCAGATGCTCAGGCTGATGCGCACGGCTCCGGCTGCCGCCACTTCTCCACCCACCTCGGCGGATACTGCCAGTCGCACCTGTGCCAGCAGCGCACAGGCCATAAGCAGCGCGGCGATCTCCTGCACGGCTGTCTCAGGGGTGTGGCTCTGCAAGAGATCACCACGCGCCACTTGCAGTTTCAGCTCACGGTAAAAGATCTCCTGCTTCCAGCGCCGTGCATAGATCGCGATGATTGTTGCCTCAGTGCGCTGCAATGCTGCTGCAACTGCGCGAGCATGGGGGCCTGTCCATACAGCCGGTCGAGGCTGAGTAACTGGCGCTCTGGCAAGTCTGTGAGCAAGCGGGTGCTCAGTTCATTCTCGCTCTCACCATTCAGACCG
>JBDNIB010000118.1:0-2004 GCA_041688535.1 Prosthecobacter sp. | reverse complement strand
TGTCGCTTCGGCCCCGTGAACTGGAATCCGCAGACCAATGAAGTCACACCCGTCGAAGATCCACTGGCGCTGCTCAATCCGCTGCCCGTGATCGAGAAAGAGATCGCAGCGGCCTTGGCTCGGGCAGCTCAGGCTTGATCGCCTGCTCCGGCCTTGAACTCCGTCTCCACCAATTCCCTGAAGGCCTTCACATGCGGCAGTTCGAAGCGGCCTTTGCGCTGGAGGATAACGAGATCCTCGTGGCCGAAAAGATCGCTGACATCGCGGCTGATGAGCTCGGACTCGCCGCGTTTGGGGCGCGGGAGTTTCGCTCTGCCGGGCGCGAGAAGGGCCACGCCGAAGCCCATGGCGACGTAGCGTGTGATGAGCGGCAGACGTGTGGCGCTGATGGCGATGTTGAGCTGGCCGAGCAGGCATGCACTGGCGAAGGTGGCATCGACCTGAGTGCGATCTGAGGTGTCCTCGCTGCTCAGGACGAGCGGATGCTGTGCGATCAGCTTCACGGTGATCTTTTTCGCTGTGGCTAAAGCGTGGTCGGAGGGGCAGAGCAGATGAATCGGATACCGCACGAGTCGTCGCGACATTAATGAGGCTGGCAGTGCATCCGCCGAGGTCATGCCCACGATAGCGAGGTCCGCCAGCCCGGCCAGCAACGCAGCGCTGGCGGCACGCGAGGGACGATCCATGAGCCGCAACTCCACATTCGGGAACTTGCGCCGATAGCGCGTCACAGGGCCGGGCAGCGCATCCGTGAGCACACCAGCGGGCGCGGTGACGGTGAGGTTGCGCGGAGCGGTCTTGTGACGATCCGCAAACACCGAGCGCACGGAGAGAAAGCTTTCCACCAGCGGCTCGATCATCTCCACGAGCATGATCCCGTCCTCGGTCAGCGTCACCTGCTGCCCCTCGGTGATCACGAGTTGCACGCCGAACTCCTCTTCCAGCGAGCGCACCTGACGCCACGCCGACACCACGGACAAACGCAGTGCCGCCGCCATCGCGGTGAAAGACTTGTGGCGCGATAGCTCCACCAGTGCGCGGAGCTGGCGGAAGCGGAGTTCTTTGAAAAAGCGGCGGTCGGATTTCATGGGGATATGTTTAGCCAGAGCGTAATGGCTTTTACTTTATTGGACATGGGAAGTTTGTGACATTCGGCGGGGGCGGATTGTATGTCTTGTTCCCACCGCGATGCCATCCTTCTTCTCACCCACAATCACCCTTTTCATTCTCAGCCTTGCTTCCGTTTGCGCGGCGGGAGATGGAAAAGTGATCGCTGTGTTCGGAGACGCGGCGGCGGCCACGGTGCTGCCACCGGGCTGGACTTTTCTTTGGAATGCCACGGGCGAGATAGGCAACTCGAAGGGCTACGCTCCGCTGGCCTATGAGGCGAAAACGAAGACGTATGGGGTGCTCGATGATCAAGGCACTGCGAGCATCGACCAACCGGGATGCACTCAAACTTTCGATGTGTCCGCGAGACGGGACAGCAGCAGCGTGGCGCGGTATTTCATCGCGACATTCACACTCGCGGCGGATTCAGCAGGCGAGGTCCGGATTCACAACGGCAACCTGCGCAACAAGTCCTTCACCGGTGGGAACACGCTGGAGCTGTATGTGAACGACGAGTTGAAATCGAAGACGCTCATTCCCATGGATCGCTTTGGCAGGACCTTTCAGAAGAAGCTCGGGCGTCTCAGGAAAGGCGATGCCGTGCGGGTCGCTGTCGGGCCTGGCGAGAAGTCGTCGAAGGCTGGTGGCAGGCTCTATTTCACCATCGAAGACCACGCGGTCGGGAAACCACCAGCCGCGCCAGTGAACATCGTTTCCCCTGCGATCGACAGCGCTGTGCCGCAGTTCGGCTACGATGGGAACATCCTGCCGAGCTTCGCGACGAAGCACCAAGGTCAGTGCGAAGCGGTGCAGTCGCTGAAGCCCGAGTTGGTCTTCATCGGCGACTCCATCACCACGCGTTGGCCGCAGGAGGTGTTGGAGCAGCGCTTCGGA
>JBDNIB010000948.1:0-2434 GCA_041688535.1 Prosthecobacter sp. | reverse complement strand
CCGCTCACCGGATTGAAGGCACCACCCATGTGGCCCGCGCCCCAGATGTCGGAAACGAGCGAATCCGCGAGCGCCACATAACCGGGAATGCCCGGCGCATTGGCTCCACGAAACTTCGCCGCGATGGAACCCATCGAAGGCCAGCCACCGCCATCGCGTCCGTCATTCGTGCGCTTCGCGAGCGGATTGCAGGCCTGCATGGTGATCGGCGTGTGATTGCTTGCGCTGCAATCGACCGAGCGGATCAGCGAGAGCTTGTCCATGATCTTCGCCGTCAGCGGCAAGTGCTCGCACACATGAACACCCGGCACTTTCGTGGAGATGTGGCCGAAGGGGCCGCGAATCTCGCTCGGAGCATCGGGTTTTGGGTCCCACATGTCGATGTGACTCGGACCACCTGAGAGCCAGAAGAGGATCACGTTGGTCTTTCTCTTCGCCTGCCCGGCCGCGAGTGCCATCGCCTGCTGCTGGAGCAGGGAAGGCATCGAAACGCCCGCCAAACCCGCGAGGCCGGTTTGAAGAAAGCCGCGTCGTGTGGAGCCAACGCGCAGCAGATCGCCGCGTGCGGGACTGAAGGCCTGCGTGATACTCGGCGGGTGGGTGGCAATGTTTTTCATGCGCGGGATGGTGAGTGGCTGAACAATTTATGACGCGAGAGTGCGCGCCTTACTTTCACAAGACGATCACTTCACTAGCGCAGGAAGCGGGAACAGCGCCTGCATGGCCCGAATCGTGTGATCCACGAGAATCTGCCCACCTTCGGGGCCGACTTTGTTCACGTGCGGCAGGCCGCTGTAGCTGCCGCCTTCAATGGCGAGGGCGGTGGGCAGATACATGTCGCAGCCGTTGGTGAGCTGGAGGACAAAAGTCTGCTGCGCCGGGCTGCGGGCCTTCATCTGAATGCCCCAGTCGAGATACAGCTCAAAGGTGTTCGTGGTGATGGCGACATCGCCGAGACGCAGGACGTGCAGTTCCATGTCGTAAGGCGGGAGCTTGTCCGCTTGTTCAAATCGCTTCACGATGCCGCGTTCGAGGCCCAGCATGGTGATGACGCGGTTATCTGGTTTCTCGATGACGCTGTATTGCGCGATGTTCTTCTTCGCGTCTTCATACTCGCGCTCCAAAATCTTGCGCGGCGGCAGTGGCAGGTCTTCAACGATATGGCCGAAGGGTGCGTCGCTGCGGATGTCGGCCCTCGCAGAGTCGAGCGTGTCGAAAACGGCATTGCTGATGCGGCGTCCGAGTTCCTGCTGCCGCGTGAGGCCGCGTAGCTTGATCATTCTTGCCTCGGCGTCCTTGCGGTACTGCGGATGTGGCGATTGATCTCCCGCCGCACTGCACCAACCAAGCACCGTGAGATCTGGGAGATTGAGTTTGGCCTTCAACTGCTCACGCGCATCATGCCAGAAGTCCGCGTTGAGCGCGCTCCGGCTTTCGACTTCCTGCGATGGACATGCGACGTTGATCGCGACGGCTTGGAGCTGCTTTTCGGCATTCCAAAAGAACAACGTCTCGATTCCCGAGTCCGAACCGGCTTCAAGGTGGCGGAAGCGTGCGTCATTTGTCTTCGCATACATCTGCGCGTGGCCGTCGGCAAAAACGGAGCGGCGGTTTTCACCGATCTGCGCAAATCCGAGCGTCCAACTTACGCCACCGGGCTTGCGACTCTTCCAGGCTTGCACAGCTGCTTGCGACAAGCGCTCGACGAGAAACGCAGTGTATTCCGCTGGCTGCATGACGCCTTCTTTGGGAATCGGATACGTGATCAACGTCTCTTCCGGAATCTCCGAGGTCACTGGTGCAGTATGCGTGTGTGTGGCAGAGACGATGACCTTCCGCACATCAAAGTCCGGTAGTAGCGGCTTCAGATGCTGGCGAAACTGCGCGAGCACGGAGTGATGAATGCCCACGAGGTCGCAGGAGATGAGAATGCTCTTATCGATAGTCTTGCCGCCCTCCACCGATTCAATCGCCACCGCAGCCGCGAAGATCGGAGCTTCCACACTTTGCGAAATGCGCGTCCCAAACTGCCCCGCGAGCGCCACGGGCTTGTCAGGCGTGATGCTGACCGTTGCAGAGCCGATGCGGAGTTCAGCGGCGTTCAGCGATGTCGTGACAAGAAGAGCTAAGAGAATTCGCATGAACGACAAACGCGCTGCGGCGACCGTTTCTTCGACCCATAGGACGCGTGAGAGATGCAACAATCCATCGCGCTTCGGCTTATTGAATGCCTCCCACTCGCCATGAAACATACTCCTTTCTCCCATCGCCGTTCGTTTCTCCAAAACACCGCCGTCGCAGCCTCCACGCTGATCCTGCCATCCGGGCTCTTGCGCGGCCAGGAGGCACGCAAGCTCAAGGTCGGATTCATCGGCATGGGCGGACAGATCCAGGGTCATGTGAGCAAGATATTGCAACTCGGGCATCACGTGGG
>JBDNIB010000947.1:0-4301 GCA_041688535.1 Prosthecobacter sp. | reverse complement strand
AGTATCAGAAGTCGCCGAAAAACGACGCCTACATCATGCGTGCGGTCACGGACGTGATGCAGATACGCAGGCGCGATGAGCGCTGATGTTTTGAAAGCTTCGTATTTCTCGGCCGTACTGGATACACTACCTCAAGCGCCCCGTCATGCTGACCATCAACGGCCTCCCCAAAACAAACTGCTCCGGCACGACTCGCCGCGAGCTGTTGCAAATCGGCGGCGCAGGCTTATTTGGAATGAGTTTGCCGCAGCTCCTCGCGGCTGAGCAGGCGCAGGAGGCGTTTGTTGGCGGCAAGGCAAAGTCGGTCATCTTTTTATTCCTCTTCGGCGGGCCGAGCCAGCTTGAAACCTTCGACATGAAGCCGGAGGCAAAGCGTGAGATTCGCGGTCCCTTCAAACCAATCCGGTCGCGCACGCCGGACCTCATCATTTGCGAGCATCTGGAGCGGTTGGCGAAAATCTCGCACATGTTTTGCATCATCCGCACGATGACGCATTCCTTCAATGATCACAGCGGTGCCGGGCATTACCTGCAAACCGGGAAGCGCTGGCATCTGCCTGTTGGAGGCGGTTTTTCAGCGACTCCTCAGGACTGGCCGTCCATGGGTTCCGTGGTCGAGTATTTGAGTCAGCGCCAGCCCGACGGCATGTCGCGTGATCTGGCGTCCTACGCCGTGCTGCCGAACCGCCTCGGGCGTCTGCAGGACGGCGGGCAGTATCGGCGGCCCGGAGAATACGGTGGCTGGCTGGGACAGGCATTCAATCCGATGACCACGGTCATCAACAAACGCGATGCGAAGGACAACCCCTACTGGCGCGACTGCACCAATGAGGAACTGACCTTTGAAATCGAAGGCCTGAAGCCTGCGGTCCCGGTGGATCGACTGCGGCAGCGCATGAGCCTGCTGGAGCAGTTTGAGGGCGTCCGCACGCGGCTCGATCTCGGCGAAGGCGACGCGCTCGACCATCATCGGAAACGGGCGATGGCGCTCATCTCATCCGATCGAACAGGCCACGCCTTGAACATCCACGGTGAGGCTGATGCCATGCGCGATCGATACGGTCGTCATCTCTTCGGCCAGTCCTGCCTCATGGCGCGGCGGCTGGTGGAGGCCGGCACACGTTTCGTCACCGTGCATTACGATTGCGTGGACGGCTTCAGCTGGGACTCACACCGCAACAGCGACGATGTGAAAAACCATCTGCTGCCCACCTTTGACCAGGGCTGCGCGGCGCTGCTCACCGATCTCGACGAGCGCGGCCTGCTGGATGAAACGCTTGTTGTCGCCATCGGTGAAATGGGCCGCACTCCCACGCCCAATGCGACCTGGGGCCGCGGCCACTGGAGCACCTGCTTTCCGGCGCTTCTTGCCGGGGCCGGCATTCGCGGCGGCATCGTTTATGGCAAGTCCGACAAGGAGGCTGCTTATCCCGACGAAAAGCCGGTCACGCCGGAAGATCTCGCCAAAACCATCTACTGGTCGCTCGGCATTAATCCCGATCTCATGCTGATGAACCGTGAAAATCGCCCGATTCCCCTGGTGGAAAGCGGCAGGCCATTGGTGGAGCTGTTTGGATGATGCAAATATTTTTCGGCGTCTTTTTTCTCACGGTGCTCAGCGGCTTCGCGGCAGGGGTGCAAATTGCGACCTTCAACGTGGACGCCACACCGCCGCTGGGATCGCCGCTGTGCAATGGTGCGGTAAAACCGACGAAGGAGATCGTCACACCACTCACGGCGCGTGGCATCGTGATCCTCGGAGCCGAACAGCCCATCGTGTTGTGTGCCCTCGACTGGGTCGGCATCGCCAATGAGAGCCACGATGCGTTTCGGCAGACCCTGGCCGAGGCGGCGGGCACCACGCCGGATCGCGTCACGGTGCACACGTTGCATCAGCATGATGCGCCGGGCAGCGACTTCGCCACGGAGCAGCTGCTCGCGACACACGGACTGCCGGGCCTGTTTTCCAATGCGGCATTCGACCGCGAGGTGATGCTGCGACTCGCAGCGGGGGTGAAGGAGTCGTTGGCGAAAGCGCAAACCGTCACGCACATCGGTCTTGGCGCGGGAAAGGTGGAGCAGGTGGCCTCCAACCGGCGCATTCTCGGCTCGGATGGCCGTGTGGCCCTGATGCGGCTGAGTTCATCCAAAAATGCGGAGGCACAGGCCGCTGCTGAAGGTGTGATCGATCCGCAGGTGAGGCTGATTGCGTTTTGGAACGACGACAAACCGGTCGCCGCGCTGACTTACTACGCCACGCATCCACAGAGCTATTATGGGCAAGGATCGGTGAACTGGGACTTCGTCGGCATGGCGCGGGAGATGCGGGCAGAGGCGCTGCCAGGAATCGCTTGTGTGCATTTCGATGGCGCAGGCGGCAATGTGGCCGCAGGCAAATACAACGACGGCGGCCAGGACAAACGACCGCTGCTCGCGCAACGCCTCGCCGATGGCATGAAGCTGGCGTGGGACACGCAGACGAAGCATGCGATCACCGCTGATGCGGTGAAATGGACCGTGGAACCAGTGGCGATGCCGGTGCGTGACACCTTGGTCGAGGTAGATCTGACCGCGAAGTTGCAAGATGAGTCACAGAAGCTGCCGGATCGCCTCCGTGCCGCGCGTGATCTGATTTTTCTCCGTCGCACGCAGGGCGGGCATCGGATTTCACTGGGTTGCCTGCGGCTCGGCTCGGCACGCGTTTTGCACATGCCCGGCGAGTTGTTTGTGGAGTATCAAATCGCCGCGCAAGCGATGCGGCTGGGCGAATTCGTCGCCATGGCGGCCTACGGCGACTATGGGCCGGGTTACATCGGCACGGCGGTCGCGTATGGCCAGGGCGGCTATGAGACGGGCATCGTTTCGCGAGTCGCTCCGCAGGTGGAGCAGGTGCTCATGGATGGGATGCGGAAATTGCTGGAGGTGCGGCCTTGAGCAGCGGGCCGTGCTCGCCATAGAAAGCGCCTCCTCAACCCCATTCTGCGACGAACATGCGACTGCAAGACCAGGTCATCCTCATCACCGGCAGCACCACCGGCATCGGCGAATTCATGGCGCGGCGATTTGTCGCCGAAGGTGCCAAAGTCATCCTGCATGGCCGTGATGCGGCACGCGGCGAGGCGTTGCGAAAAGAACACGGAGCGGATAAGGCGGCGTTTTGCCAGGGAAACCTCGCGGATGCCGAATATCCGGCCCAACTGGCTGCGGATGCGATTGCCGCCTTCGGCAAGGTCGATGCTTTGGTGAACAACGCGGCGCTGACCAATCGCGCGAAAATCGACGAGACGGATGCGGCCATGTTTGACCGCATCATCGGGGTGAATGCGCGTGCGCCAATGCTACTGATTCGTGCGCTGCTGCCTGAGTTGAAGAAGAACCGAGGCGTCGTGCTGAACATCGGCTCCGTGCTCGCGCACTGCGGCCAGGCGAATTTGCTGGCCTATTCGATGTCCAAAGGCGCGCTCATGACGATGACACGCAATCTGGCCGATGCGCTTGGCACCGACCGCGTGCGCGTGAACCAGCTCAACGTCGGCTGGACGCTCACGGAGAACGAATACCAGGTGAAACTTGGCGACGGACTCGGCGAAGGCTGGCCGGACCGCCTGCCTGCTTACGCCGTGCCGATGGGCCGCCTCTTGATGCCCGAGGACATCGCCGCCGCCGCCGTTTACTGGGTCGGCCGCGAAAGCTTCCCCGTCACCGGCACCGTGGCCGAACTGGAACAGTATCCGCTCATTGGCCGCTACACGAATCACGAAGGCGACGACAAAAACTGAACCCACGAAAACAAGACCATGAAACTGATCCGCTTTGGCAACCCTGGAGAAGAAAAACCCGGCCTGCAACTCGACGACGGCCGCCGCATTGATGCGTCCGCCTTTGGCAGCGACTACGATGAGAAATTCTTCGGCGGTGATGGTTTGGAACGTCTCGCAGCCTGGGCGAAGGCTACTGCGGCCTCTGCCCCGACTGTCGATGCCAGCACGCGTCTCGGTCCATGCATTGCGCGTCCGAGTAAGATCATCTGTATCGGTCTGAACTACAGCGACCACGCCAAGGAAAGCGGCATGCCGATTCCGGCGGAGCCGATTGTGTTTTTCAAGGCCACCAGCGCCATCGTTGGCCCGAATGACAACGTCGTCATCCCACGCAACTCGAAGAAGACCGACTGGGAGGTCGAACTGGCCTTCGTGATCGGCAAAAAGGCCAGCTATGTCTCCGAAGACGATGCGATGAGCCATGTGGCCGGCTACTGCGTTCACAATGACTACAGCGAGCGTGAGTGGCAGCTCGAACGT
>JBDNIB010000946.1:0-2954 GCA_041688535.1 Prosthecobacter sp. | reverse complement strand
GTCTGCGCACCCATGCCCAAGCCCCGTCGCTTTTTCATTGCCGCAGCCCTGTTTGCCCTTCCCGCCGCCCTCCTCGCGGCAGGTCTGGAAGAGGCCGGGGATTATATCCTGGCACGGCAGGCGCTGGCCGACGGACTGCCTGGTGTGGCAGGCGTGAAAGCGGAGCGGCTGCTCAAGCGCAAAGGCTGGACCCGCACCGAGACACGCCAGCTCGCCACCTTTGCCGCCGAGGCCTGGACCCGCGCCGAGGATGGCGCACGCGTGCTAGCGATGGCAGAAGCGCATGATCTGGATGATGAAACTTTTTGGCGCGGACAGGCGCTCGCCTTGAACGGCAACTTGGCTGCTGCGCGCAAGGTTTTGATGGAGGACAACGCCGCCGCACAGCAGCCACGCGGACGCTTGCTGCTAGGGCAGATTCTCTCGGCACTGGGTGAAAACGCCACCGCCCGCACCGAGCTCACCCCACTCCTGACCACGACCGATGCTACGCCGCGTGAACGCGCACAGCTCCTGCTGGCCGAAATCGAGCTCAATGAAGGCAAAGGGAACGTCACCGCGCTCCCCACCACCGCAGATGCCCCCAGCCGCTTCCTGCGCGCACGGGCGCAACTGCAAAACGGCCAGATTCCGGCAGCCCAACAGACGCTGCAAACCCTACTGGCAGCCACCGGCGGTGGTGAACGCGCACATCAAGCCGCGATCCTGCTCCAGGCCGAAGCTTTGCTACAGCAACGCCAGGCCGCCGAGGCGCAGGAGTATCTGCTGAAGTTTCTCGATGCCACCGCCGCCAGCAGCCTCTGGGTGGAGGCCTTTGACCTGCTCAATCGCGCACATCTGGGCCTCAAGGAACCACGCACCCTGCCTGAGGCCGTGCTGCGCTGGATGTCCGCTGGCAACGCCGCCCAGCAGCAGACCGATCCGGTGCCCGATATGGCGACTGCCACCGCTGAATTTCGCGGCCATGCGCTTTATCTCACCGCGCAATGGCTGGCCGCTGAAAAGCGCGATGACGAAGCCGCCAGCATGCTCGAAGCCCTGCTGCAGCTCCATCCCGGCCATCCACGCCTCAATGCGGCCATGCGGCTGGCCATGGAAATCTACGCGGCGCAGCAGGTGGATGAACGCGTGCTCACGCTCACCGAGGCATGGCGGCAGCAATTCGGCGGCGCCTCCGCCATGGTCGATTCCGCTGCTGCCGGCATTCTGTTTCGACGCGGCGAGCACCGGCGCGCGCTGGAGCTGTTTGAAAACGCCGCCAACGTCGCCACCACGCTCACAGAACGCCGCCGGGCACTGTTTAATGCCGCGCTCGCCGCCATCCTCGCCAGCGATTTCACGCTCTACCGCAGCCTGCTCGGCCAGCTCGAGGTCGTGACCCATGTGGCGGCTCTCGGCAAGGAGAGCACCGATTCCGCCGCCACCTTGGAGTTGGAAAAAGCCCTGTTTCTAGCCGCTGGCCGCAAGCCAGAGGCGGAGCAGGACCTGCGCGCCTTCATCCGTGCCCACCCACAGCATCCACGCTTCGCGGATGCCTACATCGCCCTGACTGAATGGTTGCTGCTGGCAGTGCCTCCACGCATCCAAGAAGCACGCGTGGCACTCGCCGCCGCCGCCAACGCCGAACTCATACCGGCGCAGCGCGAACGCAGCGACTACACACAGCTCTGGCTGCATGATGCGGCGGGAGATTTGAAAACGCTCCTCAACGCCGGGACCGCCTTCTTGAAAGCTTGGCCCAACAGCACGCTGACAGCAGAAGTGCGGCTGAAAATCGCCAGCGCTCATTACCGCCTGGATGACTTCGCCAACGCCCGCACCGAGTTCGAGATCATCGTGCGCGATTATCCCGACACACCGCACGCGGAAACCGCGCTCTACTTTGCCGCCATGTCCGCCCCCTCCGTCATGAGTGTCGAGGGCCGCGCCCGTGCGCTCGGCATCTGGGAAGAGCTTGCACAGAAAGGCGGCCCGCTGGCGGTGACGGCACGTCGGCAGCAGGCGCAGTCCGCACGTCTCCAAGGCAATCACGCCGCCGCCCTCGTGGCCTTGGACAAGGCGCTGGCCATGAAGGCGCTCGATTCGGAGCAGCGGCGCATGACCATCTGCGAAAAAGCCGAGGTGCTGCTGCTACTGGGCAAAACCGAGCCTGTGCGCCTGGATGCCGCCGCTGATCTGCTGGATGAATTTATCACCGACCCATCCCTGCCCTTGTTCTGGAAGGCCCGCGCCGGGTTCACGCTCGCCGCCGTGCTGCACGATGCCGGACATGACACCGAAGCGCTGGAAGCCTGCTACAATGTGCTGCATGCCGCCGACATGACGCCGCCCACGAGTCCGGCAGATTATGTCTGGTTTGCCAAGGCGGGCTTCTTTGGCGTCGAACTACTCGAGGCAGTTCGTCAATGGGAGGCGGCCGCACGCCTGGCCGAGCAAATCGCCCAGCGCCGCGGTGATCGCACCCTGGAAGCCCGCGAACGCGCCACGAAAATCCGCCTCGAACACTTCCTCTGGGACGGCCCGGCCCCCACGCCGCCCAGGGTGCTGAAATTCGACGAGAAAATCGAGCCGAAGCCCGCCGTTCCGGAAAAACCACCGGTGAAGAGCACGAAGAAAACCGTACGTTAACCCGCATTTCTCACGCCCTACTTTTTGCCGCAGAGAGGCGGAGGATGCAGCGAATGAAAAAACTTTACCCCCTCTGCTCCTCTGCCTCTCTGCGACCAAAACGAGTGGGCGAAATGCGGGCTAGTCACTCACAGCGCTTGAATGACCTTCCGGGCGTCCTTTCGGTCACTCACAGCGCCTGAACGACCTTCCGCGCGTCCTTTCGGTCACTCACGGCGCTTGAATGACCTTCCGGGCGTCCTTTTGGTCACTCACGGCGCTTGAACGACCTTCCGGGCGTCCTTTCGGTCACTCACGGCGCTTGAACGACCTTCCGGGCGTCCTTT
>JBDNIB010000945.1:0-3815 GCA_041688535.1 Prosthecobacter sp. | reverse complement strand
GGAATGGCAGAATTTCCGCCTGCTCCCCGGCAGCTACCATCTCGAGTTCGAGGCCAGCATGAACGACGCCCCCGTCGCGGGCAGCATCTACGCCTCGTCCAAGTTCCAGCCGCAGCAGACCGCCACGTTTGAGTTCAACGAAGTCACGCTGTTGGGCAATGCCGCCGAAAGTCGCCGCACGTTTGAGATCGCCCGCAGTACGGATGAGACCACCTTCACCACGGTGCGCGTCGGTCCGCTCCACTTTACCCGCAATCCTCTCACGTTACGCTTTGCGACCATCTCCGGCTATCCCGCCAACATCATCCGTATCCGCAACTTGCGCCTGGTTCCCGTCACTGCGGAAACCGCCGACGTTGCCGTTTCGACCATACCCACGGAAACCACGGCGACGATGCAGCAGGCCACCGCTGGGTACAAAGCGGCCCTTGATGCGGCGAAGAAAATCGCCGCTGACGCTTACCTCGCCGACTTGCAAAAGCTCGCCGCCACCAAACCGGCGCTGAAGCACCAAATCGAGGCTGAAACACGTCGCCTGGAACGACTGGGCAGCCCTCAAAACAGCTCCGCAGGCATTCGCGCCTTCACGGCGGCCACCGGTGGTCTGGACGGTTTTGAAGACCTTAGCGACGCGCACCTCGCCGAAGCGGAACCCACCTCCGGCGAGCGCTTCAGTGTCGTGCATGAAGGCCGCACCCTGGCCGTGCGCCTGCTATGGATCGACTGCGCCCCGGTGGATGAAAAAGACCCCGGTGTGAAGAAGTTTGCCAACCATTTCAAGATTGAGGACGAGGACGCCGTCGCCGTCGGCCGCGCGGCGCGTGAATTTACCGCCGGCTATCTGCGCGACAAGCCTCTGCGCCTGCTCATCCGTGCGGACCGTGACCAGGACGGTACGCATGCCGCGCTGTTGTTCCTGCCCAATGTTGGCTTGTATCAAAACGTGCTCGTGGACCAGGGACTGGCCGCCGTCACACCGCCGTTGCGTGAGACACGCCGCAACGCCACCGAACGCGCGCTCCTCACCACGCTCAGCACGCGTGAAAGTGCTGCCAAAGACCGCAATCCTCCTCCTGGAGCCTGGGCGCTCAGTGCAACTGCCAACGGAGGTGACAAGCCATGACGCGCGACCTCATCTTGTTCTGTTGCCTGCTGCTGCTTGCACCGCAAATCGCCGCCCAGCAGCCCGCTGCGCCTCCAGCCGCCATCACGCGATTGCAGCAGATGGAGGGCATCTACCAGAAAGAGCTGAGCGCGCGTCACATTCCACTGCTGGGCAAGTACCTCACCGAGCTACAACGCCAGACTGCCACTGCGGCCACGCCCGCCGAAAAACAAGCCTATCAGGCCGAGATTTTGAGCATTCAGCGGATCATCAGCGCCGGGGGCGTGTTGGATCTCATCGCCGTGCAGCAATCCCAGGCCGGGGCCATGCCCATGCCTGTGCCGAAACCGGTTCCTGTCGAGCGCAAACAGGCGCTCATCGCCCTTTCACCCGCGCTGGCACAGTCAGTCTCTCCCACACCCGCCGCTAACGCTGAAACCGCCGCCATTGGCGAAGCTGAGTGGCGCATCGAACTCATCGCCGCTGGCTCCTATGACATCCTGCTGCACTACGCTTGCCCAGAGTTGGCGGAACCCATGAAGGTCAGCGTCGAATTCAACGGTCAGACGGTTGAAAAGGTGCTGGATGTCATTCGTGCCACCAAAGACGCGCAAACCTTCCGCATTGCTCGTCTCGGCAGCCTCACCTTGACCGGGGACCAACGCGGCCAAACACTACGCCTCCGCGCTGGGGACAAAACCAGCGCCAAGCTCATCCTCAAAAGCCTGCTCATCACCAAACCACGCCCAGCGAACTAACCAGCAAGCCGCCCTTTTTCCATGCGCACCGTCACTCTCATTCTCCTCGCCACTCTCGCACTCGGCACATTGCCTGCCTGCAAGCGCATTGAGGACAAACTGCGCCGACTGGCCGAGCAAAGCGGCGTCACGCCCAAGCCGCCCCCGCCACCCAAGCCCGCCGAACCCGAGCTGACCGCTGAGGAGCAGGCCATCGAAAAGAAGCTGCAGGAGTCCGCCCTGCTCGACGCCGGTGCTGAGCCAGCCACCCCGGAGGCACCCGTCTTCGAACTCAACAAATCCGCCGTCGTTTCCATCCTCGGCTACCACGATTTTCGTGAGCGTGGCGGCAGTCCCATGCTCATCGCCGCCACCAAGTTCCGCGAGCAGATGCAGGCCATCAAGGACTCCAAAATCCCCGTCATTACCCTCAGCGAGGTCATGGCCTGGAAGAAAGGGGAGAAAAACATCCCGGAGGAGGCCATCGTCATCACCATGGATGACGGCTGGGAAGGTGTTCACACCTTCGCCTATCCCATCCTGCGTGAATTCGGCTTCCCGTTCACCATCTACCTCTACAAAAAGTATGTGAACATCGGCGGCCGCTCCTTGAGCTGGGAGCAGATCCGGGAAATGATGCAGCACGGTTGCGAAATTGGCAGCCACAGCGTCTCACATGAAAGCCTCAAAAAGCGCCCCAAGAGCGCCAAGACTGACACCGATTTCCAACAATGGATATTGGGCGAGCTGAAGGACTCGCGCGATTTTTTGGAGGACAACCTCAAGGTCAAAGTGCCATCCTTCGCCTATCCCTTCGGCATTTTCGACGACGCCGTCATGGAGACCGGCCTGCAGATTGGTTATGAGTCGCTCGTCACCGTCAACGGCCAGAAAGTCACCTGGGACACCCCCAACGGCAAGCTCGGCCGCTACATCATCCACGGCGACAGCGACACCAACTTCAAGCTCGCCACCAGCTTCCGCGGGCGCGGCGATGTCGGCTCGAACAAATTCCTCGTCGCCGACGCCAAGAACGAGCAGGGCGAGCAGCTCATCCAGCTCACGCCGAAACCCGACGCCGTCATCACCGAGCGCCGCCCGGTCATTGAGGCCGATCTGAAAAAAATCGGTGCCATCATGCCCGATAGCGTCAAGCTGCGCATCACCGGCCTCGGCACCGTCCCCGCGTTCTACGATCCCGCCACTATGGTCGTGCGCTACCAACTGCCCTACAAGCTGCGCCACGAAGAATGCGCCGTCAGTCTAAGCTTCCAGCGCGATGCCTCCCAGCCCGCCGAAGTCGTGAGCTGGCGCTTCAAGATCGACCTCGCCGCCGCCTATCTGCCGATAGAGCCGTGACCGGTTGCCGGATCACTTCAGCTCAAACACAAACGGCAGTCCCTGCGCCGTCATCATGGCTTTCTCCTTCGCCATGAAACGTTCCGCCAGCTTCGCAAAGCTGCCGTCCGCGCGCATACGGGCGAGCACTTCATTCACCCTGGCCTTCAGTTCGTCATTGCCCTGCTTCAAACCGACCGCCCAGACCTCCTCCCGCAGCGGGGCGAGCAGGGCACGCGTCTTTTCCGCGTGCTTGACCTGGTAGTTCATGATGGAAAGCTGGTCGTAGATCCAGGCGTCCACATTCGCGTTCACCACTTCCATCACGCAGGACACATCCGCATCCAGGGCGATGATCTTGGCGTCTTTGAAATTCTCCCGCGCCCAGCTTTCACCCGTGGTGCCGAGGCGGACGACGATCTTGCGGCCCGGTGTCTGCAAATCGGCAGCGTTTTGCACGGTGGAGTCTTTGGCGGCCAAAATAGACAGCCCGGTCTTCACATACGGCTCGGAGAAATCAATGGACTGCCGCCGCTCCGGCGTGGCGGTCATGGACGAGATAACAAGGTCAATGGAGCCGGTGCGCAGCGCCGTGATGAGTCCGTCAAAGTTGATGTTGCGGAATTCCACCTCGC
>JBDNIB010000944.1:0-3123 GCA_041688535.1 Prosthecobacter sp. | reverse complement strand
GATAGCACATCGGATGTGGAAACTTGGCAAACGCTGAGCGAACACAGCGAATCCCTCCACCGGAAGAACCGGATGCGGTAGTTCCGCACGTCCGGGTCTGTGAGGGAGCCAGCGCGCAAGCGCTGGCTCTACTCGGCGGTGGCTGGACTATGTGGGGCGGTTGCTGTGGTTTGGTCCCGTTCGCAGGCGTTCTCAGGAGGTCTCGGTTCTTCGCCGAAGCTCGATTACAGACTTACAACCAGCTTACAACTCATTTACGAGCGCCTGACGCTTTGTTGCGGTCCTGCGCCAGAATACCGGCAGACAACGAACCGATGGCGGCTCAGTCAAACATTTCAAATAGTGGTTCCTTCTGGCTGTTGGACTCTATCAAGCGACGGGGCGGATCGAGTGATCCGCCCCGTTTGCTTTCCAAAAATGACGGCTTGGGCGCAGCAGGATGCGCAATTGAGGGTTCTGCCGCCGAAACGCTTGATTTCCCTGCGCATGTCCCGAAGATGCAGCCAATCGCCGCCAACCTAGACGATGAAATTTGCCATTTTTGGAGACATCCACGCCAACCTGGAAGCCCTGCAGACTGTTTTGCAGGACGCTCAGGAGCAGGGTTGTGCCAATTACGTCTGCCTCGGCGACATCGTCGGTTATGCGGCCAATCCGGTCGAATGCCTGCAAATAGTTCGGGATCTCGGCTGCCCGGTGGTGCGCGGCAATCACGACGAAGGCGCAGCCTGCGAGAGCTCGCTGGAAGAATTGAACCCGCTGGCGCAGAACGCCCTGCTCTGGACCCGCCAGCAGCTCAGCGAGGAGCAGCGTCAGTGGCTGCGGGAGCTGAAGCTCGTGCGCCAAGTGCGTGACTTCACCATCGTCCACGCCACGCTCGATTCTCCCGGCAACTGGGGCTATGTGACCAACCGCTTCGACGCGATGGCCAGCTTCAGCTACCAGTTCACCCAGGTCTGCTTTTACGGTCACACTCATGTGCCGCGAATCTTTGAAAAAGACGACGCCGTGCGTGCCGCCCGTGGCACCGATGTCACCCTGCAACGCGGTGTGAAGTATTTTGTGAATGTCGGCAGCGTCGGCCAGCCGCGTGATGGCGATTGGCGTGCCGCCTATGCCATTTTTGACGTGCAGGCGCAGACCATTTCGATCCGCCGGCTGGAGTACGACATTGAGACTGCGCAGAACAAGATTCGCGACGCTGGTCTGCCGTCTTTGCTCGCCGATCGTCTGTCCTTGGGCAAATGAGCGCTACAGCGCGCCAGCTTCCCAGCCTGCGCGACTTTCGCTCCGCGCTCATCGTCAAACCGAGTTCGCTAGGCGACATCGTTCACACCCTGCCCGCCGTGAAGGCGCTGCGTGATGCGCATCCGCAGCTGAAAATTCGCTGGCTCGCGAACACCGAATGGACGCCGCTCATCAGCGGCAGCCCGCTGATTGACGAAGTGATCCCGTTTCCGCGCAAAACCTTTCGCGGCCTCCGCGGTCTGCTGCGCTTTTGGAACTGGCGGCGCACCTGGATGACGCTGCCGCGCGAGGAGCCGGAGATCGTGCTCGATTTCCAAGGTCTGCTGCGTAGTGGCCTCGTCAGCAGTTGGCGCGGCTCGCAGGCTGTCATCGGACTTTCGGATGCGCGTGAAGGCGCACGCTTCTTTTACAACCACACCGTCACGGTGAATGCCGGAGCGCATGCTGTGGACCGTTATCTGGAGCTGCCGCGTGCGTTGGGCATTCAAATCGAGCCACAGGACATCGCCTTTGATCTTGTTCCCGGCTCAGCGCCCGCTGGCTGGCCGGAATCACTGCCAAATTTCATCGCGCTGCATCCCTGGTCGCGTGGAGAGGGTAAATCGCTCTCGAACTCGGCTTTGCAGGTACTTTGCGCTGCCTTGGCGCCGCACCCGGTCGTCTTCGTCGGCATGACAGATGACGCCACCCGGCCCACCGGTACTCACATTCACGACTGGAGCCACAGCACCTCGCTGCCCGAGCTCATCTGGGTCATGCGGCAGGCAAAATTTTGCATCAGCGTGGACAGCGGCCCCATGCACATCGCCGCCGCCGTCAATCCGCATACTCTCGGCATCCACACCTGGAGCGATCCGCGCAAAGTCGGCCCGTATCCCTCGGGCGTTCATATCTGGAAGGCCGGACGTATCGCCCAACGTGACGAATTCACCGCCGAGGAATGCCTGCGCGATGTCAGCGTGAGTGATCAGGATGCGCAAAGCATCGGTGGGCAGGTGAAGTCCGCGATAGAACATGCGTAGTGGCAGGACATGCCGAGGCCTGTGGTATGACGCCGACCGGGTTAAACACGGCGCTCCGTCTTGTGTTTGGCGAAGAGGGTGAGGCAGCGGTCGCGCTCTGTGGCGTGATCGACCATTGGCGTCGGGTAGTCGGGCGCGAGTGACTGGCCGGGCGGCGGCTCATGGAGGAGCTGTGCGGGCACGTCACGGAGTTCGGGGATCCATTGTTTGATGTAATCGCCCTCGGGATCGAAGCGGACGCTTTGCCGCCAGGGGTTTTGGATGCGGAAGTAGGGCGCGGCGTCGGCACCGGTGCCGGCAGACCATTGCCAGCCGCCGTTGTTGCTGGCGTTTTCGCCATCGACGAGCTGCTGCATGAAAAACGCCTCCCCGAGCCGCCAGTCGCAGTGCAGATCCTTGGTGAGGAACATGGCGGTGATCATGCGCAGGCGGTTGTGCATGAGGCCGGTGTGCAAAAGCTGCCGCATGCCCGCATCGACAATGGGGAAGCCGGTGGTGCCGGTGGTCCAGCGCTGGAAATCGGCCTCGCTGCCGGGCCAGGGCAGGCCGCGCCAGTCGGGACTGAACTCTTCATCAAAGACGTTCGGAAAATGCCAGAGGATGGCGCAGTAGAACTCCCGCCAAGCGAGTTCTTTCAAGTAGGTCTGGATGGAGCCTGCGGCCGGTCCGCTGTCTGCCTGGGCTTGCTGGCACTGCTGGAACAGCTCGCGGATGCTGATGAGTCCAAAGCGCAGGTCCTGGCTCAGGTTGGAGGTGGTTTGACCGGCTGGAATGTCCCGCTGCTGGCCGTAGCGCTGCAAAATGCCGCTGGTGATGAAGTGCTTCAGGCGCTGCCGTGCGGCACGTTCGCCGG
>JBDNIB010000943.1:0-4291 GCA_041688535.1 Prosthecobacter sp. | reverse complement strand
TTTTTCGACTGCGTGGACGCGGAAATCCACGCCATCGAGTGCGCCAAAAAAATGTGCGCCCCCTTCGCGAATTGTGTGGAGTTTTATCATCGCAATGTGCTGCGCTTCCTGCCCGCGAAAGGCTATGACCTTGTCTGGTCGGCAGGCTTGTTCGACTACCTCGCCGACCGTTCCTTTGTCTATCTGCTCAAGGCCCTGATGGCAGTGACCAAACGGGGCGGGGAAGTGGTAGTCGGCAATTTTTCCGACTTCAATCCCAGCCGCGACTACATGGAGTTGCTCGGCGACTGGGTGCTGCAGCACCGCACGCTTGACCATCTGCGCGAGCTCGCGCTGGAGGCTGGTGCCGCTGCCGATTCGATTGAGGTGCAGTGGGCGCCTGAAGGCGTGAATCTCTTCCTGCACATCCGGCGTTAGCGGAAGCACGGCTTCTCCAGTCGCTTCGCCTTCACGCCCATACACCACTCAGTTGGCGGCGAATGTGCCGGAGGACGATGGGCGGGTGTCATAGCAGTAAAAAACGCACTTGCGTTAATCCGTCATTGACGGACAATGACCCGTGCATCTCAGCTTTCGCGAAACAACGACTTTCACTCGCCAGATCACGACACTGCTCTCCAATGATGATCTCAGCGCGTTGGAGTGGGATCTGATGGCGCAGCCTGATCGGGGCGACTTGATTCGCGGTTCGGGCGGGCTGCGAAAGATTCGATGGGCCGGATCAGGCAGAGGCAAGCGCGGCGGCTTGCGGGTGATCTACTACTGGCATGTACCAGGCAGCACGATTCTCTTCCTCATGGCTTATTCGAAGAACGAACAGGACAACCTCACTTCCCCCAGCTCAAAGTATTAAAAACCATTGTCGAAAACGAATTCCCATGAAAGACGAACTCTTCCAACAACTCGTCTCCAGCCTCAAGGAAGGCGGAGCCATCCTGCGTGGCACCAAGAAAGCTTCGCGACAGAAGACGCTGAAGTGGCCGGATGCCGGACTCGTGCGTGAGAAGCTCGGCCTGACTCAAAGCCAGTTCGCCGCGATGATCGGCATCAGCATCCGCACGCTGCAAAACTGGGAGCAGGGCCATCGTCGCCCAGAGGGAACCGCGCGAGCACTGCTGCGCATCGCCGAGCGTCATCCGCAGGCGGTGCTGGAGGCGCTGCATGCGTGATGCGCCGAGGGAATGCACCTGACGGTCCTAGTCAAGCGCTCTCCCTCTTACTTCAGCGACTCCGGCTCCCACCCGCGGGTGGTTTTGTCGGGGCCGGTGCAGGCGAGGCGTTTGCCGTCGGGGCTGAAGGTCGGTCACGGGGCCGTCTGGGCGTGGCACGAAGCCAATACTGGCGCGCAACAGGATGCCGAGCATTCGCTGGAGACGAATGGTTTGGCAATGGCGAATCAAGCCATGGCAAGGAGAGTCCACTCACCGTTGCTCCAGTCCAGCCACTCGGTGCCGCGAAACTGTTTCTTGTAATCATACGCGCTGCGTTCCTGCGTGGCGTAACCGGGATAGAGCCAGCGCAGGCCCGCTTCGCGACAGTGGCTGATCTCCAGCAACATCGTGAAGATGCCCAGGCTGCGTTTGGCGCACTCCGGCTCGAAGATGCCATACACGCTGGAGGCGGCCTGTTGGCCCACATCGAAAAAACTCACCGCCACCAGCCGGGCACCGTCGAACACACGCACCATTCGGCACTCGCACGGTCCGTGGGCAGGATCAAAGCCGAGGAAGGTTTCGAGATCTTCCGGCACGTTGTGCGTGAAGCGTTGCTTGTGGCGCTGAAACATCGCCCGCAGCCCGTCATCCAGGGTGGCGGGCACGATCTCCGTGCGCAGGTCCGCGTTTCTGTTCAGCACCCGGCGCTGGCTTTTCGTGAAGACGCAGGACGTCAGATCAATGCGCAGCGGTGTGATGGTCTGCTCGTCGCCTTGTTCGCCCGTCTGGTGGCTGTAGCGAAAAAACACCTGCCCAAAGTGCCGCCAGCCCGCCGCCCACAGCCCGTCCATGAGATCTGGCGGCACGGCATCGCAAATGAATGAGTCGTCGAGTTTGGGCGTCACAGGCTCCCAATAATCCCAGTCCCGCAGTTTGACAATTGCACCGTCACCCGCACACTCGCTCTTCGGCAGCCCCTCACGTCCATGAACTTCTCCGACCGCATCGCTCGCGTCTTTTTTTGGCTCTCCGCAGCCTCCGCTGAAAACCTTGAACAATGCCCGGCTTGGGAGCGGCGCAAATACGTCGCCTTTGGTGCCACGGTGCTGGTGCCGTCCATCTTCGCCATCATCGCCTGCGCGTATGCGCTCAGCACGCTCACGGACAACTGGCTCATCATCGCGCCCGTCTCGCTCGTCTGGTCCTTCATCATCCTCACGGTGGACCGCGCCCTGCTGGCCACCTACCGCGCCTACCAGTCGTTCTTCCGCAAGATCGCGCAGTTCTCCCTGCGCATGGTCGTCGCCGCCTTGATGGGCATTACTATTTCGCATCCGCTCACGCTGCTGTTGTTCAAGGATACGATCTCCTCCGTCATCGAGCAGCACCGGCAGGATGAAATCGAAGTGGTGCGGGAGACCGCCAAAACGCAAAAAGTCGCCGTCGAAGCCCGCGTCGCCACGCTCGATGTGGAGATCACCAAACAGCGCGCGAACTGGTCCGACACCTTCAATGCCAAATTCCTCGATGAGCAGGGCAATCCCCTCGCCCAGCCGCTCACCGACCAGGAAAAACAGCTCAAAGCCTACCGCGAGGGCAAAATCGCCGACGCCAGTGCACCCGGCAACACGCGCCTCACCGCACTCGACGCGGAGATGGCCACGCTCAGCACCGATTATCAAAAAATCGCCGGTGAATTGAACCACTGGCAGACCGAGTTCGAGCGTGAGGTTAACGGTCAGCGCAGTGGTATCATCGGCCTCGGCCCACGGGCCAAAAGCATTCAGGAAGACCAGCTCACCTGGCGGCGTGCCGAGTCCGCCCGCCTTGGTGGCCTGCTTGAGACGATGACGAAGAACCGCGTCACCCTCGTCGCGGAAATCAAGGCGGCTGAAGATGCCGTAAACGTCGCGATTGATGCCAAGGCCGCTGAGGATGCCGTCCGCGTCAAAGCCGAGCAGTCGCGCATCGCCGCGCTCAAGCAGCAGGTGCAGGTGCAGCAGGCCGAGCAGTTCGTCGGCCAGCAGAACGCCATCCGCGAGACGCTCAAGGCGCAGGTTGACGCCCTGCTGCTCCAGCAAAAAAATCTGCACACCGAAGTCGCCGCCATCACCGCCGGCGAGACCAAGCGCATCGCCGACCTCCAGGCTGAGCCACGACGCGACATCCTCAAGCAGACGCTCGCCCTGCATGAACTGTTCCTCAAAGGCGCGGAAGGTGGCACCTTCGCCCTCGTCGCCTACCTCGTGCTCACCCTGCTCTTCATGCTGGTGGACACCATCCCGCTCATCATGAAATTCTTCTCCAAGCCCGGCCCGTATGACACGCTGCTGGACTGCGACGAAGTGCGCTTTGATGGCGACCGCACCTCCTTCCTCGCCAGCTATAAGCGCTACATGAAAGACCTCGCGGATGGCCGCCTGCTGCACCTCACCCGCAACAAGCCTCTGGAGCAGGCGCTCATCGAGGGCGTGGAGCGCTCCCGCGCCGCGAAGGAATTCATGGAGCACCTCATGGATCTCGAACACTCATTCGAGGAAAAAATCCGCCTCGCCCGCGAACAGGCCGCCACCACCGGCATCACTCATAAGGTGGAGATCCTTGAAGAAATGGCCCAGACCTTCTACACCGACTTGCGCCAGCGCATGGAATACTTCTTCCGCGACGACAACCGCCGCAGCCCGATCACCGGCCGGGTGTGAGAAATATCGCCTTCTGCTATTGCCGCCGTCTGCCGTAACGAATCGTTCTTGCGTGCGTTGTATGGCGCGTCATAGCGCAGGATGCCTGAACTGCCCGAAGTCGAAACCACCTTGCGCGGTGTCCTGCCGCATCTCCTTGGCAAACGCGTGCGGGAGGTGATCGTGCGGGACAAGCGGCTGCGCTGGCCAGTGCCGGACACGATTCACGAGCTGGAAGGCTGCCGCGTCGAATCCGGTGTGCGGCGGGCGAAGTACATGCTGTTTGGCACGCCAAAGGGTACGCTACTGCTGCACTTGGGCATGTCGGGCAATCTGCGCGTGCTGCCTGCGGACACGCCGTTCAAAAAACATGATCATCTCGCCATCACGCTCGATTCCGGGAAGCAGCTTCGTCTGCATGATCCACGCCGGTTTGGGGCTGCGTAGTGGATTGCG
>JBDNIB010000942.1:0-4935 GCA_041688535.1 Prosthecobacter sp. | reverse complement strand
CGGTCATTGCAGCGCAGGTTCAGGGAGGACGTTGATGCCGTCAGCGCCTGCATCAGACTACCCGAATAAGCCCAGGACCGGCTTGCCGGTGGAGAAGGGCGGGCGGGAGAGGCCGGTGTTCATGGTCAGGTCGTTGAGGGGCACGCCCATGGCATGGAGCACGGTGGCGTGGAGATCCTGTACGGTGACGGGATCGCTCACCGGAGCGGAGGCTGTTTTGTCGGACTCGCCGTAAACCGCACCGCCGCGAATGCCGCAGCCAGCGACAATGGCGGAGAAGCATTTGGGCCAGTGCTGACGACCTGGAGGACCCTTCGTCAGGATGATCGGCGTGCGCCCGAACTCGCCGACGGCGACGACGAGCGTGTCTTCGAGCAGGCCGCGCTGCTTGAGATCGGTAAGCAGCGCGGAGAGCGCCTGGTCGAGTCGTGGCAGGCAGAAGTTCATGCCATAGGAACCGGCGCCGAAGGCGTTGCCCATGCCCATGTTGCCGCCATGCATGTCCCAGCTCGAGCTGGGCGGCCCGCCGCCTTTTTCGTCCGGCGCGGCACCGACCCAGCCATTCACCGTGATGAAGCGCACGCCTGCCTCCACCATTCGCCGAGCGAGAAGGAGATTCTGGCCGAGCGGATGCATGCCGTAGCGTTCGCGCACGGCCAGCGGCTCGTCCTTCAAATCAAACGCCTTCCGGCCTTCCGGGCGCGTCATGGAGTCGTAGGCTTTCTCACGCAGTTCGTTCCAGTCCTTGCCCTGCGGATTGTCGGCGAGGAGTTTGGATTCCATGTCGGCGAGCAGCTTGCGCCGTTCCCACAGACGGGCGGGATCACCCATGTCATAAATCTCCGGCGGTTTGAAATTAGACATCGCCGGATGGTTGTCCGCAGAGCCGATGAACACCGGCGCATGCGCAGAGCCGAGATAGCCGCCGGAGCCGATGTTCGGCGCACAGAAGACCGGCGGCCCCACGCATTTGATGAGCCAGGCGTTGGAGACGAGGTTGTTTTCGCTGGGTCGATGCTTCGCCACCACGGAGCCGAGGTAGGGCAGACCGTCCGGCTCGCCCTGCTTCACGCGTTCGATCAATTGCCCGCTGAGCAGGTTGTGCATCGCGTCGAAGTGATTGCTGATCGGCCCCGTGTGCGTCATCGAGCGGATGAGGCAGAAGTGATCCGTCACCTTCGCGAGCATCGGGTGCAGCTCGCTCAGGTGCATGCCCGGCACCTTGGTGCGGATGGGCTTGTAGGGTCCGCGGATCTCCGAAGGCGCGTTTGGTTTCAGATCCCAGGTGTCGATCTGGCTCGGACCGCCGCACAGCAGCAGAAAGATGCAGCGTTTCTTTGAGGCCACCGCCTTGCCCGAGGCGTCCAGCTTATCCTTCCCGACGATCAGTCCCGGGATGGCGAAGTTCAGAGCACCGAGGCCACCGGCTTGTAGAAAACGGCGGCGCGAACTCGGGAGGAGATTCATAAACAGTGATTGTTGGAAATGAACAGGATGCCACCGCAGGCAGCATGCCCCGCGCAGACTCCGAGGCCGGAGAATTACGCCAGCACCAGCTTGGATTTCTCATCACCGACATGGAAAGACCGAAGGGCTCGCCCAATCAATTCGCAAACGGAGCAAGCAGAGGGATTGGCTTCTTTCCGTGACGGCGGTAGATAGTAAAATCGGAATCCACGGTGAATACGCGGGGTGGTTCCGTCAGTTCGCTCATGCGCACGAGGCAAGCGTCGGCGAGAGACATGGGAACGTTGCGGTAGCGATGGATCAGGGTGCGCAGCATCGTGATCTCGATCTTGAAATCGGCATAAAATGCCGGGCATCTTTTTTGACATCATTTCCTGTGACGTCATTTCCTGGTTTGTCCTGGTCTGTAGTCCTCCAGGTAGCTGGTCCGCTCTGCCAGCAACGATATCATCGCCTTTTCAAGATCTACGCTGTAGGAATTTGGTCCGGTTCTGAAGGTCCGCGCCAACCGGTCAGCCTGGGCGTCACGCCATTTGATCCATTCGCGCTGCTCATCGCGAAGAGTCGTTTGCTGCGCTGGTGTCAGTGACGCCATTGCAGACTGGTAGGCCTGACCGATTTCCGCATGAGCTTCCTCAAGGCTGAGAGCTTTTTCATGCCCAGCGCCCTGACGCGAATAGGCGATGCTCCATGTTGAGTTTGTGGCGATAAAAGATCTTGGTGCTTTTCTGAAATTGATTGCTGGGCCTGTTTGTAATTCTCAAGGTACCTGGTCCGCTCTCCAAGCAACGTTATCATCGCCTTTTCATGATCAACGCTGTAGGAATTTGGTCCGGCTGGGAAAGTGCGTGCCAGCCGGTCAGCCTGAGCGTCCCGCCATTTGATCCATTCACGCTGTTCTTGGCGAAGCTCTTCTTGCTGATTTGGGTCTAGAGAAGCCATCACCGTCTTGTAAACATGGTCGATTTCAGAATGGGCACGTTCAAGCATCTTCGTCTCAGTCTCACCAGGAAGTGTCCGAGACGAAACAGCAGGTGTTGATTTGGTTGTTTTGGGTTGAGTTCGATGAACTGTTTTTGCCGTGTCCTGGCGAATATCTGAATGCCAAAAAATATAGCCTCCCACGAGAACGATAATAACGAGCAGCAATGCACACCCAGCACGCGAATTGTCATTTTCAGTGGGCGCTGACGATGCCTGAACACTTGTCGAAGTCGCTTTATTGTAACGAGGGGCGCCTGGCCGCGCGGTGGGGGAAGAATCCCAATCAGAGGCATCTTCATAATCTGATTCTTCGCTCGAATCTGATCCGTCTAAGTCCAACTGTTCTGAATCAGGGTCTTTTACCTCCGACGTGTCCGCATCTGAAATGGTCTCATCATATCCACCAGTCAGAATCAAGGCCGCCACAGCAAGCCCCGCTTTTTCAATGTCACTGGCTTCACCGTCGATACTGAACATTGCGGACGACCCCCAATCTTCCACAATCTCATCGCCATCAATTCTGCAAAGCACTTCATGCCATCTGCCTTTATAGATTGTGGAACCAGATAGGTTTGCGAGCACATTGTTGGACCAATCTCTGCCATCGCGGATGAAATCCCCGTCGATGCGCACCACAACACCACCAAATGTTGAGTCACCCTCAAATACTTCATCTCCCTCTAGCACAGCGATTACATCACCATAAGAGCTGCTGCCTTCTCGAATTACAGTCATAAAGGTATGGTGAAGTTTTTGGTATAAGCCTTAATCCCAACAATCATCGACTAATGATTGTGGAGGGGGCAAGAATTAATTTAACCAAACAACACCATCTGCCCCCGTCATCGTCGCGGCGTTGCTTCTTCCGCGTCTTCGCGGGCACGCTGGTGGCGGTGGGGACTTCTTTGACGCTCTCGGCGGGCTGGTGGCCGGCTTCGAGTTGTTGGAGGACTTCTTTGGCGCGGTCGGTGACGTTTTCGGGCAGGCCGGCGAGTCTTGCGACTTGGATGCCGTAGCTTTTTTCGGCGCAGCCGGGGAGGAATGGACGATGAAATGCAGTCACTTGCCTCGAATGTGCTGGTTGACGTTGAGCCAGTCAGAAATCAGCCAGAGCCAGTCCACAAAGGTGATTTCAGATGCCTCCAGGCGGCTGCTGGCGAGAAGCTTGGGCAGGTCTTCGGTGAACTGGAGGTAGAGCTTGCCAAAGGCCTGACCACCCATGAGGCGCTCGGATGGAAAGAGGGTGTTCAACCAGTCGCGGATGCGGGTGATGGCTCACAACGAGTCGCCCGCATGGGCGCGTATGTCCTGCCCCGCAATGTCGGAGATGAACTGCTGATAGCGGTAGCGCTCGGTGTCGAGGATGAGCGAGGGGCTGGTCTTCCTGGCACCACGGGCAAGACCGATGAAGAGGCAAAGCTTGAGGGGCATGTTGAAACGTGGAAGTTTTGAGGAGCGGTCCAGCGCCGTGCGTGAGATGTCATGCACGCTCAAGGTGCAGCCGCGCACGATGCGGATGATCTTCTCGACACGCACTTCCGCCCCGTCTTCTATTTCAAGGGCGCATCTGGGAGTTAGCCCGCAGGCACGGATGGCAAACACGATGGCGCGAAAGACCGGCTGGTAGTCGGCATCGAAGGGGCAGTTGATGAAAACGTCTGCTCCTGATTTCGTGCGCCGACGTGAGGGCTTCATTGCTCAACTGGTTTTTTGGCGCAGGGAAACCATGGTATCAACCATCTCACGAATAGTGCGCAGCGGGAGCTTACCACGACGCGTGGGGTAGCGAATCGGCTGGCGTTGACCATCGACGGTGATGTAAAACAACGCGCCAGGCTTGAGGCGATTTTTCTCCCACGCTTGATCCGAGGCGGATGGAGTCGCCTGAATTTTTGGTTTGGCTGCCTTGGCTTTCATATGGTTCCAAGATGCTTTGCGGAGCGGGGATTGCCAAATGAAAAATGGTTACCCGAACAACACCATCTGCCCTGCGTCGGCGTCGCTGATGGTTTTCTTCCTCGTCTTCGCGGGCACACTCGTCGCCACGGGGACTTCTTGGACGCTCTCCGCAGGCTGGTGGCCGGCTTCGAGTTGTTGGAGGACGGCTTTGGCGCGGTCGATGACGTTTTCGGGGAGGCCGGCGAGTCGGGCGACCTGGATGCCGTAGCTTTTTTCGGCGGAGCCGGGGAGGATCTTGTGGAGGAAGATGATCTGCTGGTTCCACTCCTTCACGGCGACGTTGTAGTTCTTCACTGCGCTGCGGCTTTGCGCGAGGGCGGTGATCTCGTGGTAGTGCGTGGCGAACAAACAGCGTGCGCCAATATGATCATGCAGATGCTCGGCGACGCTCCAGGCGATGCTGAGGCCGTCGAAGGTGGAGGTGCCGCGGCCGATCTCATCAAGGATGACGAGGCTGCGCTCGGTGGCGTTGTTGAGGATGAGCGCGGTTTCGTTCATCTCGACCATGAAGGTGGATTGGCCGCG
>JBDNIB010000941.1:0-2708 GCA_041688535.1 Prosthecobacter sp. | reverse complement strand
TTACTCACCGCTGCCTTGCCCGCTGCGATGAGCGTTTCGAGTTCCTGTCGTTCTTCAACACTGAGCTTGATCCGGTATTTTTTGTTGGCCATGCTCATTCTACGCTCGCAACCCATCAATCTCGATGGCTTCGACCACTAGCACATACTGCCCGCAGCAACAACCAATGCATCTTACACGGCCTGATCGACGATCACCCCTGCCGCTGCATGCGGTGAAAAAGTAGTCTTGTTGCTGTGCTACAAGAGTTGGAACCAGTTGCGGAGCAACTGGACTACTTCACCACCGCCGCCACGGCGATGCCGGTTTCCACGGTTGGTTCCGTGGCGTCGTTCATCGGCGATTCGGTGGGAGCACCACCTCGTGATTGCAGATCATTGCCGACGGACCAGATCAGGCCACGGGCGAGGTTGTATTGCAGCGGCGCACCGCTGTAGGGATCGGGCGGTAGGTCGAGCAAGTAACGTTGGGTGCGCAGCTCTTCCAGCGTGGCTGGCACGGTCTTCTTTTCCGCGATGCAGCGGCGCACGGCGAACAGCGTGATGATCAGATTCCCACGCGCACGCACTAGGCCCAGCAGGGATGGCAGCGTCGTGTAATCCTTCATGTGCTGATTGAAATAAGCCCGGCCTGCGGAGTTCGGCTGAAAGCTGTTGTCCTCGGTGGGGCCCTCCTTGAGCCGCACGGCTGAAGTGTGCGCCAGCGGGGCTTTAACCTCATCCTTCAACTGCCGGAACGCGGTGGCGAACAGTTGCAGTGTTTCATTTGGTTTGAAGAACAAGCGCCCCGGCCGCTGCAACTGCACACCGCCGGGCATGGTGTCGAGAAGCTCGCCGCTCTGCGGGCCGAAGATGAGCTTCTTTTCATGCACATAAAAAGCGTTCATGGCCTTCTCCAGCAGCTCCACCGGAGGCTGGCAGACGCTGAACTGACGCTGATACTGGCGCAGCGTGGCTTCGGGCAGCTTGGTCTGCCGCAACAGATCGGCGAGCGTTTGCGCGGCCAGTGTCTGGGCTTCGAGCGCACGGCGATAGCATGACGGCCAAGCCCGGATCGGCTCCAACCGCCAGCCGAGTTCCGCAAGATCAATCGCCGCCGTAAACGCCTCTTCTTCCTGCAGGCGTCGCGACAAGTAAGCCGCCTCCACCTGCTTCAACAGCAATGCCTGTTGCCAGCGCGGATCGCTGCATGGGTCCACCGCATGCCACGCCGCATGCGTGGGGTGCCAGTCGGCGTCCTCTAGCAGATCGCGCAGGTTGTCCAGCGCCGCGCCGTTGGACTGCACGATGCGCGCGAGTGTGGGCGTGTCCCACAGCCACGGCGGCCTGCCCTGAATGTCCCCGTTTTCAAACGGAGCCATGGAATCGAGAAACTTGCGCAGCTTCTCCGGCGTCTGAATCGTTGCCACCTGATCAATCAATTGCTGCGGCAGCAGATCCTCATCAAAACCGGGAGCCTGATCCTCCACATACAGCCAGGCGATAAACACGAACGCCAGCAGGCCCATGCTCAGGATGATCAACGTGAGTAATGACGATGACTGACTTTCCCGCGCCAGCACCACACGGCGTGCGGGCGCAGCCTGCGGCGGCGGCGCTTGGGTTGTCGCCGCAACCGCTGGTTTCAATGCCGGTGCTGGCTCCGCCTTCTCCTTGGCGATCGGCTTTATCTCCTCTTCGGCGATGCGCGGACGCGTTTTGCGCGGCGGTGCATCATGCCATTCCTCATCCAATTGCCACGGCGATGACCACGCGCCACCGCCTTCCCCGCTGTGCGCGGGCTTGTCGGCGGGTGTCTGGGACGGCGAGTGGGGCCGGATCATGTGCCGTAGTATGAACGCGCTCCTGCCCGCGGGCAACGGGCGTCATTTTTTCGCGTCTCGCAGCTCTTTCACCTGACCGCCGAAGTAGGGATAAGTGTCCCACACGTTCGTCGCCGGATCGGCGGCACGCGGGTCCTGCGTCTCCTGCATCCAGGTGTCCACACTGGCGCTGAGTTCGGTTTTGATCGGCGCAAAACGTGTATCGGCGGCCAGGTTCACGATTTGATCGGGATCGTTTTTCACATCGTACAGCTCCTCCGCCGGACGCTTGCCAAAGCTGAGCTCAAACAACGGTTTCACCGCCGGGTCTTGCGCATGCGCCGTCATGTAAGCCTTCGTGCGCGAGCCATCAATGTCCCCATACGGCCCCACGGCCCAGTACAACTCAGGATCGGCCAGCGATCCGGCCGCAGATT
Organism: Prosthecobacter sp.; assembly: GCA_041688535.1. Taxonomy (GTDB): domain Bacteria; phylum Verrucomicrobiota; class Verrucomicrobiia; order Verrucomicrobiales; family Verrucomicrobiaceae; genus Prosthecobacter. The sequence continues at coordinate 470 of JBDNIB010000941.1, read as the reverse complement.
GCGCAGATACAAAAAACTCCGCCGTGCGCACACCACGCACCGGATAGCTCAGATCGCCCCGGCGCACATTCGCATGCCGTTCACGCTCAATGAACATGCGGTCGCGCTTCACTGCCGGCGTTTGACCACAAAATACATCGACAAGGTGCTACGCCCCGTCTTCTCCGGCCACGGCTTGATGCCGCCGATTTCCAAAAAAAACGTCGGCGCGAAATCGGTCAGCGAGACAAACGCATCACTCACCACGCCCGCCTTCACCTTTCCGGGCCAGCGCACCACCAGCGGCACGCGGGTACCATCGTCATAGCAATGCGCAAGTCCATGCGGCATCTGCCAGCCGTTGTCGCCAGTGTAAATCACCACCGTGTTGTCCAACTCACCGTTTTTTTCGAGCAGTGCGATGGCTTCGCCAAACGCCGCGTCCATCAGCTCCGCCTGCGCGAGGTAATCCGTGATTTCCTCGCGAATTT
>JBDNIB010000940.1:0-2378 GCA_041688535.1 Prosthecobacter sp. | reverse complement strand
TATGGCGCGGAGCCGAACACGCTGACCTGTCCCACCTGCCTTGGCCTGCCGGGAGCGCTGCCGGTGCTGAACCAGGCGGCCATCGAGAAAACGCTGCTCACCGGCCTCATGCTGGGCTGCGAAACGCCGCCGGTGGTGAAGTGGGACCGCAAAAATTACTTCTACCCGGACATGCCGAAGAACTACCAGATCACGCAGTTCGACATGCCGCTGTGCCTTGGCGGCGGTGTGCCGCTGTATGATCTGGCCTATCCGAAGGACGCGCAGAAGAGCATCGCTAATCCCGGCAAGGTGGTGAAGCTCACGCGTATCCATCTGGAGGAGGATGTGGGCAAGTCCACGCACCACGAGAAATTCACCACGCTGGACTTCAACCGCGCCGGTACGCCGCTGATGGAAATCGTCAGCGAGCCGGACATCGACAGCGCAGAGGAGGCCTTCGCGTACCTCACCAGCTTGCGCCAAATCCTGATTTATGGCGGTGTCAGCGATGCCGACATGGAAAAGGGCAACCTGCGTTGTGACGTGAACATTTCCCTGCGGCCCGAAGGCCAGCAGGAGCTGGGCGCGAAGATCGAACTGAAGAACCTCAACTCGATGTCCGCCGTGCGCCGGGCGATCAAGTTCGAGACCGAGCGGCAGGCCGACTGCCTCGATCGGGGCGAAAAACTCATCCAAAGCACCCGCCGCTGGGACGATGACCGTGGTGAGACCACGCTCATGCGCACGAAGGCGGATGCGCATGACTACCGCTACTTTCCCGACCCCGATCTGTTGCCGGTGCGCACCGCCGACCTGCTCGCGAAGGTCAAATCGCAGGTGCCCGAGCTGCCGCATGAAAAACGGGTGCGTTTTGAGAGTGACTACGGATGCAGCGCCTACGACGCCGGGGTGCTCGCCAGTGAAAAAGAGCTCGCCGCGTGGTATGAGGCTGCCGTAGTGGCGGACCAGACCGTGCCGGCCAAAAAAATCGCCAACTGGGTCATCAACGACCTCCTCGGCGCACTCAATGACCGCTCGCTCACCTTGGCCGAGTGCTCGGTGAAACCTGCAGCCCTCAGCGCGCTCGTGGCCACCGTCGAGGCTGGGAAAATCTCCAACAACCAGGCCAAGGAGGTTTTTGCCGAGATGTTCGCCACCGGCCAGCCCGCTGCCGACATCATCAAGGCCAAAGGCTTCGAGCAGGTCAGCGACACCGGCGCGCTGGAGGCCATCGTCGAGCAAATCCTCGCCGCCAACCCCGACAAGGTCGCGGAAGTCCAGGCTGGCAACGACAAAGCCATGAATTGGTTCACCGGCCAGGCCATGAAGGCCAGCCAGGGCAAAGCGAATCCGAAAATGGTCACGGAAATCGTGCGGAAGAAGGTATTGGGGTAGCAGCCGCTGCGCGGCAATGACGAAACCAGAATGAGGAATGCCGAATGAATGCCGAAGCCGAAGGTTATTAATCCGGCAAGATGAAAGCGCTGGTGCTGGTGGCTTGAGCTTTAACGCAATGCAGAGGAATGGCCGCGAATGAGCGCGAAGCAGAGTCAACCCCAACGCCATTCGCGCCTATTCGCGTTGGCAATTCAGGTGCTTTCATGACGTCACATTTATAATCTGGGCCATTCGGGTTTGATTCGTCATTCTGGTTTCGTCATTCGTCATTTGCGGGCCTGTTTAAGCTGCGGTGTGCTTTTGGCTCCCTGCGGCCAGCATCACAAACCCCTTGCACCCGCCGTCTGGTCAGTTACTCTCCGCGCCCTTTTTCAGACCCATCCCCAGCCCATTCAGAATCATGTCCCAGCATAGCAGCCTCAAGACCTCCGGCTCCGTCGGCACCAAGCGCAGTGTCCTGAAGCGCGGCGAGCGCATCAAGCTTCTCAAGTCCCGTGGACTTTGGAAAGACGGTCGCTTGCCGGTCAATCTGCCGAAGACCAAGCCGGAATAAGGCTTCCCTCCCGTGCGCCTTAATCGTTATCTCAGCCAGTGCGGCGTAGCCTCACGGCGTGGCGCAGAGGAAATCATCCTCGGCGGGCGTGTGTCCATCAACGGCCACGTCATCAAGGAGTTGGCCACTCAGGTTCAGCCCGAGGACAAGGTGATTGTGGACGGCTCCCCGGTGCGCACCGAAACGCCGGTCGTCCTCGTGCTGAATAAGCCGAAAGGCTACATCTGCTCGCGTGGCGACAAGCATGACCGGATGACGATCTACGATCTGCTGCCGCTGAAGCACCAAAATTTGCACCACGTCGGCCGGCTCGATAAAGAGAGCGAGGGTCTGCTGCTAATGACGAATCGTGGCGATCTCTCCCACCGGATCATTCATCCGAGCCAGGGGGCTGAAAAAGAATACGAAGTCACCGTGGATCAGGCGCTGAGCCAGGAAGTGATGG
>JBDNIB010000939.1:0-3246 GCA_041688535.1 Prosthecobacter sp. | reverse complement strand
CAGTGGCGCTGCTGCTGGCGGTAGGCTTTGGGATGTGGTTGGCGCAGAGTTATCGCGGGCGGGCGCTGATGACGGTGAATCACAGCGTGCCACGGTTGAAAATTGTGACGACGCCGCCGGGGGCGGTGGTGTTCGCGGGGGAGGATCAACTCGGCGAGACGCCCTTGGAATTGAATCCGGCCGAAGGAGTGCCGGTGCTCTATCAACTGCGGTTGCCGGGTCACAAGCAGCTCGAGATCGAGCACATCGCGTCGGACGAGAAGCCGGCGGAGTTCGATTTGAAACTGGAGCCTTCACGTCTGCCGCAAAAAGGCGAGCGCTGGATGAACAGTCTGGGGATGGATTTCAAACCGGGCCTGGGCGGACATGTGAGTGTGGAGCCGGTGGAGATGAAGTATTTCCGCCGCTTCCTGGAGGCGACGGGGCGTTCGTTTGAAGGCAAGGTGGTGCGTTTTCAACGTGGCAAAGAGCAGGTGACGGCCTATCTCGTGGTGGTGCCGGACAATGACGCGGAAGCCTTCCGCTACTGGCTGACGGACCGTGACCGCAGTGAGGCGTTTTTGAGCCAAGAGCATCGCTATGAGCTGGAGCCGTTTCATTTTGTGGAAAGTGGGCAGTCAGCGGAGGACATGCCGGATGGTCGTGAGCCTGAGGCGGAGCCAGGTGATGAAGGTAACTGGCGCGCGTTTCACCTGCGGGTGGAGCGTCAGACCTACGGCAGCGTGGTGGTGCATAGCCAGCCGGAGAAGGTGCGGGTGTTTCAGCACGATCAGTTTTTGGGCGAGACGCCGCTGGATCTGCCACGCGTGCGCACGGGACCGGTGGAGTATGAGCTGCGCGAGGAGGGCTTCGCCGATGTGGTGCTGGAGGGCGAGGTGAGGGAAGGGGAGCTGGCGGAATTGTTTGCCGACATGCAGACGCGCACGGCGGTGACTTTTGGCCGCCAGTGGAAGACGAACAGCCTGGGGATGAACTTTGTGCCGCTGGGCGATGTGATGTTCTCCGCCTGGGAGATTCGCTACCGTGACTACCAGGAGTACTGCAAGGCGACGCAGGCCCGTCGTCCTGGCCGGGTGGAATCCGCCGGTAAAGGCGGCACGCTGCCCGTGGTCGGCGTGGACCGTAACGAGGCGCGGGCGTTTTGCGCGTGGCTGACGGAACGCGAGCACAACGCGGGACTGATCGGCGCGAAGGATGTGTACCGACTGCCGACCGATGAGGAATGGAGCCGTGCGGTGGGCCTCCCGCTGGAACGCGGTAACACACCGGAGGAGCGCAACGGCCGTATCCGTGGCATTTACCCCTGGGGCTTCGACTGGCCGCCGCCGACGGATACGGACAACCTCGCGGACATGAGTTCCGCGCGCAAAGCCAGCTTTGACAGCGCCATCGTCGGCTATGAGGACAAATTTCCCTTTGTGGCACCCGTGACGGCGCTGCCCGCGAACGAACGCGGCATCGTCGGCTTGGCGGGCAATGTTTCCGAGTGGGTGGACACGGACTATGTGCTGGCACCCGCTGCCAAACCGGGCGAGCAGCCCAAACCGGTGCTCGGCACGACTCGTGGCGGCAACTGGCGCACGGCGGCGCAGGAGGAATTGTTGGCATCTGCCCGCATGCCCGTGCCGCCGGAGACGCGGCGGAACACAATCGGCTTCCGCGTGGTGCTGGCGCACGGGAAATGACGAACTGAAGGATTTGCTTGGAAACATTTTTTTAGAACTGCCCTGTGCCAGCCGTTCCCTAACTACCTCAATCATGCAAACCACCCTCGATTCCCCGCTGGCCTCAGTCGCGACCGAAGTCAACGCCCCGAAAAAGGTCGAACAGACCGAGGTCGGCAACTACTTCGTCTCCAACTACCCGCCTTTCTCATTCTGGAAGCCCGAACAAGCGCCACTGGTCGATGCGGTGCTGCAACGCCCTGCGCCAGCGGACATCCCACTCGGCGTCTATTTTCACATCCCGTTCTGCCGTAAGCGCTGCCACTTCTGCTATTTCAAGGTCTATACGGACAAGAACGCGCAGGAGGTGAAGGCGTACATCGACGCGGGCATGCGCGAGATGGAGCGCTTCGCCAGCCAGCCGTATTTGCAGGGCCGCAAGGCGCACTTCGTGTACTTCGGCGGTGGCACTCCGAGCTATCTGTCTGTGCCTCAGCTCAAAGACCTGACGAATCGCATGAAAGACATGGTGTCGTGGGAAGGAGCCGCCGAGGTGGCCTTTGAAGCCGAGCCGGGGACGCTGAATGAGGTGAAGCTCACCGGCATTCGCGAGATCGGTGTCACGCGCCTGAGCCTTGGGGTGGAGAATTTCGACGATCACATCCTCGAAACGAACGGTCGTGCGCACCGCAGTGGTGAAATCAACAAGGCGTACCTTTTTGCTCGCACGCTGGGTTTTGAGCACATCAACATCGACCTCATCGCCGGGATGATGAACGAGACTGAGGCCAACTGGAAAGACACTGTGGCCAAGGCGGTGGCCATGGGGCCGGATGCGGTGACGATTTATCAGATGGAGGTGCCCTACAACACCACCATGTACCAGCAGATGAAGACCGAGGGCAAAGTGACCGCGCCAGTGGCCGACTGGCCGACGAAACGCGACTGGGTGAGCTACGCCTTCGATGAATTCCAAAAGGCCGGTTACACCGTGACCAGTGCTTACACCGTGGTGAAAGACCCGCAGCGCATCAAGTTTGTCTATCGCGACGCCTTGTGGGAAGGTGCCGATCTCTTGAGCTGTGGCGTGGCCTCGTTCGGCCATCTCGGCGGGGTGCATTATCAAAATCAATCCGATGTCGGTCCCTACATGCAGGCGCTAGATGCCGGCCAGAAGCCGATTTATCGCGCCTATCAAACCACGGCCGAAGATCGCTTCGTGCGCGAGTTCATCCTCAAGCTCAAGCTGGGGCGCAGCGAATTCGACTACTACCTTCAGAAGTTCGGCGAGGACCCGCGCAAGCACTTCGGCCCGCAGTTCAAGTACCTCGATCAAGAGGGCTTTGCCACGCTCGACGCGGACGGCATCACGCTCTCACGCGATGGGTTGCTCCAGGTGGACCGCTTGCTGCATGAGTTTTTCCTGCCGCAGCACCGCCAGTATGCCCGTTACACCTGAGGTGGAATGACGAACGAGGATTGACGCATGACGAATGTGCAGAATGAGGCACCGAGGCAGGATGAGGACATCCTCGCGCCACTGATTTTCTTTTATGGCATCGGTAGCGTGCGCCCTCGCGTG
>JBDNIB010000938.1:0-2777 GCA_041688535.1 Prosthecobacter sp. | reverse complement strand
GCATGATTGGCGTGATGGAGCCGGAGTTGAAGGTGGTGAGCGTGAAGGACAGCTTCTTGCCTGCGGCATTTTTCAGGATGCCGTCGGGTCCAGGTGTCGTGTAGCCTGCCTTGGCGAAGTGCTCGCGTGCTTTCACCGGGTCGTAAGGCCGGGCGCGGAGATCGGGATTGGTGAACTTGCCGAAACCGGAGACGGTGCTGTTCATGCGCGTCTTGTCGCCGCGGAAGTCCACATCGATGACCTTCTGGAAATTCATCGCGTAATTGATGCCGAGGCGCACATCGAGGTTGTCGAGCGGCGGTTTGCTTTCGTTGATGCGAATGCCCCAGGTGACCTGCGGGAACTCGTTGTAGAACATGTGGCGTTCGATGTAGCCGTGGTAGATTTCGGGAATTTCCGCCTTGTCATACCAGTAGCGTGGCAGGCCGGCCAGATAGTAGTCAAACTGCCCCTGGCGGAACATCTCGAAGGCCTTGTCGGGACTGGCGATGATCTTGTACTCCAGGAAGTCCACGTTGTAGATGTAGCGGTAGTTTTTCATGTCCCGCGCCCACCAGTCCTTCACGCGGCGCAGCGTGATGGAGCGACCGCGTTTCAACAAATCGGGATCAATCACATAAGCCCCGGTCACCGGGCAGATGCGCCACTGGTAACGCGACGGGAAATCCGGGCCGAACTCACGGTAAAAGTGGCGCGGGCTGGGCGGGATCGGCGCATACCACACCGGATCAGGCTTCGGTTCCGGGATGGTGATGGCGAAGGTGCGGTCGTCGTATTTCGTGATCGCCGAGTATTCCTTCGTGTACCAGTCATTGTACCAGGGGTCTTTGATGTGCTGGCTGGTCATGACGAAGAAGGTCATGAAGAAGTCTTCCACCGCAACGGGGTGACCGTCGGAGTAGGCCGCCTGGTCCTGCAGACGGAAATACACGGTCTTGCGGTCCGGTGAGACGGCCCATTCCTTTGCCAAGCCTGGAATCCACACATCCTCATCGGGATGCCGCGTGACGAGGCTGATCTCGATGTTGTCGTGATGCTCGCCACGGAAGGTGTTGTTCGCATCCGGGCCGATCTTGCGGAACGTCGGCGGAAACGTGGGGTGCCAGTCATGAAACGTGCCGCCTTTCTTCGCACGCGGATCGCCGAACTCGGGCACATCGGCCCCGTTTTCCCACTGCAAATCCGCCGGCAAGTCCGCCGCTGTCTTCCATTGAAAAAACTGCGGCTTCGACTCCCAGTAGGCCTTTACTTCCGCCGTGTTGTCATAAGGCGGAAAGCGCGCGTCCTCGGAGTCGGAGCAGGCGCTGAGAACGATGGCGAACAGACAAAGAGGCAGTTTGATTTTCATTCGCCGACCTCCTTGAGAATGGTTTCGATGAGCAGGGCACTCGCACGAAAGCCAAGTGCAAGGAGGGACTCAAATTCCGTTTTGAGCGAGTTTTTCATCAATCCCGCTTTTTTTGCAGCGAGGAGGAAACCCAGCAGCCTGGTTTGTCTTACGCCCAGTTGTTGAGCCAACATGCGGCCATCCAGGTCATCCACCATGAGCAGATCGGCTTGGAGCTGCTGATAGAGGGCCACGGCTTGAGCCTCGCCTAGATCCACTTTTTCGAGGAATTTGAGAACTGCCGTTTCGTCGTTCAGGGTGCGAACGACAAGCCAGTGACAAGCGAGCACACGTTGAATGTCTGGCTGGCTGGCAGCTCCATTTGCCAGTTCGGTGGCGACAGCAGGCGGGATGAAAATTTCGCCGTACAGCTCATGCAGCCAATGCTCACGCTTTAGCAGAGCCAGATAGCACAGGCAGGAGGTGTCTGAGACGATAATCACAGCAGCCCGAGTGATCTAAGGGTGGCGATGTCACTATCCAGCTCTTCGAGCGTGAACTCACGAATGGGCAGCCCACGATCTTTGCGCCATTCCTCGAACTCAAAGAAGCCTGCGCCGCAGAGTCTGCGGGCCTGACCGCTCGTGATCTTTTCCTGCGCGAAAAGGTAGAGAGCCAGCTCTTTGAGAGCGGACTTTTCATCAAGGCCAGCGGACTCGGCAAGCGTGTCTGGAATGGTGATGGTCATGGCGCTGGCAGTTTAGCTCATTTTACCGGTAGGTGGTGAATTTCTTCGGATCAAAAGCCTCGCGCACGGCCTCACCGACGAAGGTGACGAGCACAAGCACCGTCGTCATCGCGACGAAGGCGCTGCTGACGATCCAGGGGTAATTGAAGTTCTCCGTGCCTTCGTGCAGTAGCCGGCCCCAGCTCGGTTCCTCGGGCGGCAGGCCGAAGCCGAGGTAATCCAATCCGGCGAGCGAGGTGATGATGGCGGAGACTTCAAACGGCGCGAGCGTGACAAGGATGGCGATGCTGTTGGGCAGGATGTGCTTGAAAATGATGCGGCCGGTGCCCGCGCCCAGCAGCCGCGCCGAGGCCACATAATCGCGCTCTTTTTCCTTCAGCGCCGTCGTGCGGATGTAGATCGTGGTGCCCATCCAACTGAACACGGAGATGATGCCCACTAGCAAGAACAGGTTTGGGCTGATGATCGAGCTGACGATCATCACGATGAACAAAAAGGGCAGCACGGACCAGATTTCGATCAAGCGCATGCCGATGAGGTCCAGCAGGCCGCCGAAGTAGCCCAGCAACCCACCGGCGGCGACGCCGACGACAAACACGAACGTCAGGAACAATACGGAGGCGATGATCGCCTGTTGCCAGCCGCCAAACAAGATCGCCAGCACGTCACCGCCGCTGGCAGTGCTGCCCATGAAGTGCCGGT
>JBDNIB010000937.1:0-6086 GCA_041688535.1 Prosthecobacter sp. | reverse complement strand
GGCCATCGAAAGGCCTTCGATGGCGTATTTCGTGGCGCAATACGGTGCCACATCCGCCGCCGTGCAGCGGCCCCAGCCGGAGGAAAAGTTCACGATCACACCGCTGCCGCGTTTCAGCATGGCAGGCAGCAGATGGCGCATCATCGCGGCTGGTCCTTTGATGTTGATGTCAATGATGCGGCTGAAGTCCTCCGCGCTGGTTTCCCACAGCGGCGCGTTGGGATTGATGATGGACGCGTTGTTCAGCACGCGGTCGGGCGGACCGAAGTTTTCGAGAATGGCCGTGCAGAATGACGCCACATCGGCTTCGCGTGCGACATCGCAGGTTTGGAACCAATGCGGTGAAGGGAACTGGCGGCTCAACTCAGCGATTTGATCTGCATTGCGGCCACAACCGGCAATCTGCCAGCCCGCAGCGATGAAGCGTGGAATCATGGCACGGCCAAGTCCACGCGTGCAGCCGGTGATGACGACGGTTTTGGGATTCATGAGCGAATGATGGAGCGCGAGTGTGTCGAAGACCATTCGCCAATTTGGCGTGGTGCGAGGACGGTAGGAAAGTCAGGCGAGTTAAAAACTCGCGCTCCTTCACTCTTCGTCGGCCGAGGGATCGAAGGCCTTGTTGAACTTCGGGCCGCGCTCGCCGCCGTAGGTTTCGCGCAGGTACTCATACCCCTCACTCTTCTTCCGCCGGATGTTCTTCGGTGCCACGAGGTTTCCGATACGGCGACGCTCGGCACGGCCTGCTTGCCACTGCTCCCAGGTCCAGCGGCGGTCAGGTTTGATGATGAGTTTGGTCGGTGTCATGGGGTAGCCGTAACTCAATTTTGAGGTTTTACCAGTTCGGCTTCCACCTCGGCCTTGACCGTCTCGAAAACGGCCAAGCAGTTGTACTTCGGGCATGCGGCGATTCTGCGGGCCTCTTCCCAGTCCACGGGAATGCATCCCAACAGCACCCCAGCCATCAGCTTTTAGGCGCAGTCATCATCTTTTTCATCATAGCCGCTGCAATAGCAACGGGCTGCATAGACTCGTCCGGCAAGGGCATCCTCGACAGGGATCAATCGCACCTCGACGTTGGGTGTGTCGAACCGGGAAAACTCTTTGTCAGAGCGGTAGTCAATGTCGCCGAGCAGATCAATCCACAAGCCTTCGATGCCCCAGCTCTTGCTGCCGCCGTGGGCTTTGATGCCGGGAATCTGGCGCATGATCTGTTCAAGCTGTTCATCATCCGGCTGCGGCCAGCCAGCCCAGCAAATATCCGTATCACCGGACATGTAGGCACCGTCAGTGTAGAACTCGATGGCGGAACCGCCGACGACTACAGGCTCGAATCCGCGTTCGCGAAACAATTCGGAGACCAGCCCGGCCAGTAGCAGCGATTTGGAGTTCAAATCCGTCTCTTGTCGGATCAAAGCGAGTGCGGCGGTGATTTCTTCGGTAGTCATGCGAAAAGGTAGCTTCGATTGGCAATCGAAACGTACGCCAACTCGGCTTCGATTGCCAATCGAAGCTACTTCGCCTTCTCCACCTCATCCCACGGAATCTCTGACAGCTCTGCGTTCGGATTGCGGCGTTCGAAGTAGTTGATGGCCCATTGGTCGCTGAAGAAGACGACCCAGCGTTCTTCGGCGTCTTGGGCGGTGGTGACGCCGCTGGGGATGTCGAAGTCTTCGATGGCACCGCCGTCTTTGGTGCGGACCCAGCGTAGGACGGTGTAGGGGGCGTTTTCGATGCGGCTTTGGGCGTTGTATTCGCTCTCCAAGCGGAACTGCACGACTTCAAACTGCAAGGGACCGATGGCACCGAGCAAGGGCACTCGCTGACCGGCGTGCGGCTGGATGAACTGCTGCACGACGCCTTCGCTGAGGAGCTGTTCCAGGCCATCGCGGAAGCGCTTATAATGTGCGGTGCTGGGGTTGTGCAGGTAGGCGAAGACTTCGGGCGCGAAGCGTGGGGTTTCGTCAAATTTCAACTTGGGATCGGCGGCGAGGGTGTCGCCGATGCCGAAGCCGTGATTGCCGACGATGCCGACGACATCGCCTGCGTAGGCTTCATTCACGGTCTCGCGATCCTGGGCGAACAGCTTCTGCGAATTGGCGAGACGAACGAGCTTGCCGGTCTGGGTGTGCGTGACCTGCATGTCGCGTTCGAACTTGCCGCTGACGATGCGTATGAAGCTCATGCGGTCGCGGTGGCGCGGGTCCATGTTGGCCTGAATTTTGAAAACGAAGCCGGAGAACCCTTCGTCGGTCGGCTCGATGACACGACCATCGGCAGCCATGCGCGACTCGGGCGGCGGGGCGAGTTCGAGGAAGCCGTCGAGGAGAAGCTGGACGCCGAAGTTGTTGCTGGCACTGCCGAAAAAGACGGGTGTGAGCTCGCCACGATCAATCTTAGCGCGGTCGTATTCATGGCCAGCGCCGTCGAGCATTTCGAGCTCCATCTTGGCCTGTTCCAGTGCTTCGGAGACGGTGTGTTGGGCGACGAAGTCATCGTCGAGGCCGCCGACTTTCTCAGGCGCACGATAGGCACCATGAACCGTGCGCTCGAAGAGATGCACGTCTTTTTTGCGGCGATCATAGACGCCGCGAAACTGCTGGCCGAGGCCGAGCGGCCAGTTGATGGCGCAGGCACCGATGCCGAGCACGGTTTCGAGCTCGTCGAGCAGCGTCATGGGCTCGCGCGCGGGGCGGTCGAGCTTGTTCATGAAGGTGAAGATGGGCACGCCACGGCGGCGGCAGACTTCAAATAGTTTGCGCGTTTGCGCCTCGATACCTTTGCCGGCGTCGATGACCATGATGGCGGCATCCACAGCGGTGAGCACGCGGTAGGTGTCCTCGGAGAAATCCTTGTGGCCCGGTGTGTCGAGTAGGTTCACGACGCAGTTTTTGTACTCAAACTGCAGCACGGTGGAGCTGACGGAAATGCCGCGCTGCTTTTCCAGCTCCATCCAGTCGGAGGTCGTGGCACGCTGGTTTTTGCGGGCGGTCACGGAGCCTGCAAGCGCGACGGCACCGCCGTAGAGCAGGAGCTTTTCGGTGAGCGTCGTTTTGCCGGCGTCAGGATGCGAAATGATCGCGAAGGAGCGACGGCGGGCGATTTGGGCTTCGTGGGGCATGGGAGGGGGCAGTTGTCATGCCGCATACGCAGGCCAGTTTCAAATGACGAAACCAGAATTCCGAATGACGAATGAAGTCAGGCCGGATATTTCACGCTGGCGAGATACAGACCGCAGGCGGGGGCGGTTTGGTTGCTTTGGGGGCCGGTGGTATCGGTGAGCAGGCGGGCAAACCATTCCTTCGGCTCTCGGCCCCGGGCGACGTGCATGAGGCTGCCGACGATGAGGCGCACCATTTTGTAGAGGAAGCCGTCGCCTTCGAATTCGAGGGTCAACACGTCGTCTTCCTCGCGCAAATCGACGCGGTGGATGGTGCGGGTGGTTTTGTCCGGGAGTAGGCGGCGTGCGGTTTCGGGCATGTCGCCGCGATTGGCGGAGAGACGTGCGAAATTGTGCGTGCCGACGAGTTTTTCGCAGCACCAGCGCAGTGATGCGAGGTCGAGCGGGCCATAGATATGCCAGGCGCGGTCGGCCTCGAAGGGCGAGAGCATGCGCTGACGCCAGAGGCGGTAGCGGTAGGTCTTGCCGATGGCATCATAGCGGGCGTGGAAGTCCGGCGCGCATTCCTCCACGCGCAAGACGCGGATGGTGAGCGGCAGGCAGGCGTTGAGCGCATGGGTCCACGACTCAGCGCTCATGCGCAGGGTTTCGGGCACGTCACAGTGCGCGGTTTGTGCAAGGGCATGCACGCCGGCATCGGTGCGACCGCTGCCATGTACGCGGGTTTCGCTGCGGGTGGCCTTGCGGATGGCGGCATGGATCTCGTCAGTCACCGTTCTGCCGTCCTCTTGGCTCTGCCAGCCACGCCACGGTGTGCCGCAGTAGGCGAGGGTGAGGCGCAGGCGTTTGCAGCCCGGCTCAGGACTGTGCCGCAGGCCAGCCTTACTTTCGACGTCGCTTCGGCTCATCGGTCCATGGGAGTTCGTAGGAGGCGTCGGGCAGCAGGAAGCCTTCCGGGCCGCGTTGCTGGTTCAAATACTCCTGCAGGATGACCACGGCGGCGAGCTGGTCCACGATCTCGTTGCGCTCGCGTTTGCCGGTGATGCCGGCACGCGCCATAGAGGCTTCGGCTTCGACGGAGGAGAGGCGTTCATCGACGAATTCGATGGGGGTCGCATGCTGGAGTTCCTTACCGAGGCTGGTGGCGAATTTTTCGACGCGCTCGGCGGCGCTGCCTTTCTCGCCGCTCATGCGATAGGGCATGCCGATGACGATGGTGCCGATGTGCTTCTCTTTCACGATGCGGGCGATGGTGCGCTCGGGTTCGTGATTAGTGTCGATGGTTTTGAAAGGACTGGCGACGATCGCGGTCTCGTCACTCAAGGCGAGACCGATGCGCACGGTGCCGTGGTCGATGGCGAGGATGCGCGGCATGGGGGTGAAGTCTCAGCGCAGCTCCGCAGGCAGGCTATCCACGATTTTTTTGATGTTCTCCGCCTTGCTGCGGTTGGCGACGCGCAGGCCGTCCTTCGAGGCGACGACGATGAGATCCTGCACACCGATCAGCGCCACGTGCTGGCCGGTCTGAGTGAAGACCAGATTGTTGGACGCCTCCTGCTGCGAGAGGGCGCAGTTGTGCTGGTTGCCCTCCGCGTCGGTTTCGAGATAACGCCCCACGCTGGTCCAATTGCCCACGTCATCCCAGTCGAAGGTGGACTCGACGTTGAGCACGCGGGAGGCACGCTCCATCAGGGCGTAGTCGATGGAGAGCTTGGGCAGCTTGCCGAACTGCTTGGCCACCGTGGCGCTGAAGTCTTTGGAGCCGCGCAGTTCGGAGATGAAATCGGCCAGCACGGGGCAGTGGCGGCTTAGCTCGCTGAAAATGGCGGGGATGGTCCAGATGAACATCCCGGCGTTCCAGAGGAAATTGCCCTGGCTGATGAAGTGCTCGGCGAGGTCGGGGTTCGGCTTCTCGCGGAAGCGGACGATCTCAAACACGGGCAAGTCATCGCAGCCGCTGATTGTAGCACGGCGGCCACGCTCGACGTAGCCGTAGCTGGGGCAGGCCCAGGTGGGCTTGATGCCCACGGTGACGAGACTGCCGCTGTTTTCGGCTGCCAGTGCGGCATTGTTCAGGACGCGCTGAAATTCGGCGTGGTCTTTGATCAAATGATCGGCGGGTAGCACGATCATGGTGGCGGTGGGTTCACGCGCGACGACCCAACCGACGGCCAAGGCGATGGCGGGGCCGGTATCGCGCTTTTCCGGTTCGGCGACGATGTTTTCTGCCGGCAGATTCTTGATGATGGCCCGTACGCTGGCCTCCTGCTGCGTGTTGGTGAGGATCAGGATGTTTTCCTTCGGCAGGAAGCCGCTGAGGCGCTCCACGGTGAGTTCTAGCAGCGTCTTTTCGCCAAACAGCTTGAGCAACTGCTTGGGACGAGTGTCACGGCTGATGGGCCAGAAGCGCTGGCCGCTGCCACCAGCGAGGATGAGGGCGTAACGTTTGTGGGGAGAGGCTGGGGTCATGGGGAATGGAAAGGGCGAAGGCTTTATTAGCCGGAAAGCAGGACGCGGGCAAATTCCTCTTTGGCGATTCTCTGTGAGCGGCTATGCTGCGGCATGCAAGAGAACAAGTTCGCCAATAGCTACGAATCCTATGCCTCGCTGATCGCCCCCGCCGCCGCTGGCTGCGCCTTGGGCATCTTGTTTGGCCGTGGAATGCGGCGTGGCTCGGCGAACGTGATCGCACTGACCCTACTGGCCGCAGGCGCGGCGATCGCTGCGCCGGTCATCACCGATCTGGTGCAGCGCACCGCGAACCGCCCTGGCAGCGAGCGCGGCAGCCGCCGTCGGCTGGAAGGCATCCGCAGCCACGGCATGCCGGACGGCGATGTGGGCGAGTTTTTCGCGGACATTCCCGAGCCTTTCTCCGCGACATCGCGGTAGGGCTGTCGGGAGCGAAAACTTGAGCGTGGGTGTGTGTTGATTGGGATGATTTGCATAGGTACATATACCTCGCGTC
>JBDNIB010000936.1:0-3319 GCA_041688535.1 Prosthecobacter sp. | reverse complement strand
CGTCGCGAAGCACCTGCTGCACATCGCCAACCTGGGGAAGGTGAAGCTGGATGACAAGGCCGCCGATGAGATCGAGAAGGGGGCCGAAGGCGGCATGCGTGATGCGCAGTCGATGCTGGACCAGCTTGTGGCCTTCTGTGGCGAGCATATCACGGAGCTGGATGTGTTGGACGTTTTCGGCTTCACCTCCGGTGAATCGGTGGCACAACTGGCGCGCAACATTCTCGAAAGCGACACGGTCGGGGCATTGCGCGCGGTGTATGACCAAAACGAGGCCGGCAAAGAGCTGGGTCGTTTTTTGGGCGACCTGATCCAGCATTTTCGCACGCTGCTGGTGCAGCAGGCCGACCACGAGGCTGCGGCGGAGGATTTGAGTCCCGAAGTGATCGCGGAGGTCGAGGCGCAGGCGCAGATGGCCAACACAGAGCAACTGCTGCGGATCGTGGACGGCCTGGCCGAGGTGGATGCGCGCATGCGTTGGGCCAGCAACAAGCGCCTGCACTTTGAACTCGGGGTGATCGCGGCGGTACAGAGTCTGAACGAGATTTCGATCAGCGATGTGATCGCGGCACTGGATTCCGGTAGCACTGGCGGTCTGCCCAAGCAGGCCCCGAGGCCACAGCCCGCCGCACCACCCGCGCGCCGTGTGCCTGCTCCGGTGAAAGCGGTGGAACCCGTGCGAACACAGCCCGCCGTGGTGCGCGAGGAACCGCCTGCGCCCGTGCTGCAGCGAGAGCCTGAACCCGTGGTGGCCGAGAAACCTGCTCCCGCGCCGGTGCCGCAACCCGTGGAAAAAGAGGCAATATCTGCGCGTGAACCGGTCGCTGACGAAGATTTCTGGGCGCAACTGACCAAGACGGTGCAGGAACGGCGGCCGTTGGCGGTGTCTTGGTTACACGCCGGAACGCTGCTGGGCATCAGCCGCAATGTGATCAAGGTCGGTTTCCCACCGTCGGAAAGCTTTGCGCGCGACAGCCTAATGCGCCCTGCGCAGGTGAGTTTTTTGGAGGCGCTGGCCCAGGAGCTTTTCGGTCGGACAATGAAGTATGAGTTTGTGCTGGATGCGAGTCTGAAGTCGCCGGTGTTCTCAGAAATGGGGCTGGGTTTGCTCGACGAACCTCCCCCTTCGGCAAAGCCCAAAGTTGAGGCCAAGCCGGAGCCGAAAGCAGAGTCCACAGCCGCCGCACCTGCGGAGTCCGCTGCCAACGAAGATTTCTACAAAGATCCGCTGATTCAGAGCGCGATGGTGAAATTCAAGGCCCGGCTAGTGACGGCTAGTTAAGGCGGCAAGCCAAGGTCTTGAAGCAGGGGCAGAAAGTTGAATCCAATGCTCTGTGACAGGCGCATAATGTTGTTGCGAAGTTCGCGTTTCAACGCATAGAGCGCGTCACGCGCACCAATGTCCAACCCCATTCTGCATCCAGTGTCGCCAGATACATCTTCTTCCTCGTCAGTCGTGGCTCCAGAGCCGATCCTTCGTAAAATGATGCGCTCCACCGGCGTGATGCTGCGGCAGTGGTGGAATTCCGACTATCACCCGGAAGGGGTGGAGGCGGTGATGCAGCAGGAGGAGAAGGTCGATATGAAGCGTACCATGCCCTTCATCATCCTGCATGGCTGCTGCCTGCTGGTGTTTGTGGTGGGTTTCAGTTGGTTTGCAGTGGCGGCAGCAGCGGCGTTTTACTTTTTCCGTATGTTTGCCATCACGGCGTTCTATCACCGCTATTTTTCCCATCGCGCCTACAAAACCTCGCGGGTGGGGCAGTTTCTCTTCGCTGCCATTGGCAACATGGCCTGCCAGCGCGGCGCGTTGTGGTGGGCTTCGACACACCGCCATCACCACAAGCACTCGGATGACGAGCACGACATCCATTCACCACGCCAAAAGGGCTTCTGGTGGTCGCACGTGGGCTGGATCACGAGCCAACGCAATTTCCCTACCGACTACAGCCGCATCAAGGATCTGGCGAAATTCCGTGAGCTGGTGTTCCTAAACCAGCATGACATGCTCATCCCGGCGCTCATGGCCGTCGGCATCTACGGAGTGGGATTGCTGCTGGAAACCTACGCGCCTGGATTGGGCTGCACGGCAGGCCAGTTGTTCGTCTGGTGCTTCTTTGTCAGCACCGTGGTTTTGATGCATGGCACTTTCTTCATCAACTCCCTGGCGCATGTGTTTGGCCGCCGCCGTTTTGAAACGACGGATGACAGCCGCAACAGCTTGATCCTGGCCCTGATCACCCTGGGTGAAGGCTGGCACAACAATCACCATCGCTACCAGCACAGCGCCCGGCAGGGGTTCAAGTGGTGGGAGATCGATGTGTCCTACTATGTCCTCAAGATGATGTCGTGGTTTGGCATCGTGTGGGAGCTCAAGCCGGTGCCTGCCAGCGTGCGGACGGAGATGCAGCAGTTGCCCCGATAATCGCGAACGCGCTGGTGTTTCGTGGTTTTGCCGCCTTGTTGGCGGCTCCTTGCCATGAATTCAGAAACGACCGGTCAGCCACGCGGGATCTACACGCTCTTCTTCACAGAAATGTGGGAGCGCATGAGCTACTACGGGATGAGGGCGCTGCTAGTGCTGTTCATGGTGGATCAGGTGCAAACGGGCGGCATGGGGCTGACCGATGCTACGGCCACAGCGATCTACGGCCTCTACACGGCAGTGGTTTACATGGCGGCACTGCCTGGTGGTTGGGTGGGTGATCGTTTGCTCGGAGCCAAATCGGCGGTGTGGTATGGCGGCCTCATCATTGCCCTTGGGCATTTGGTGCTGGGCATTCATCGCACAGATACCTTCTTCATCGGCCTGCTGATCGTGGCGCTTGGCTCCGGGCTGTTGAAATCAAATATGAGCGCGTTGGTGGGCCAGCTCTATCCCGAAGGCGGCGCACGGCGGGACGCGGGTTTCACCTTGTTTTACATGGGTGTCAATCTGGGTGGCTTTCTGGGGCCGCTGGTTTGCAGCGGGCTGGGTGAAGGCATCGGCTGGCGCTGGGGATTCATGGCAGCGGCGGCGGGCATGCTGCTCGGCTTGGTGCAATTCAAGATGACACAGCACAAACTGGCGGGTCATGGCGAGCGCACGGTGCATCCAGGGCAGAATCTGCGGCGTGAGTGGGCGTTGTTATGGGGAGGAATGCTGCTGCTGCTGGTCTTCATCGTGCTGTGTGTGGCGGGGCTGATTCAGCTCGATGTGATGTGGCTTTCCAAATGGACGGCGTCGTTGATCATGGTGATCGCGGCGGTCTTCTTTTTCTGGGCCTTTGTCCTTGCTGGCTTGAATCTGGAGGAGAAAAAACGGCTGGTGGTGATTTTG
>JBDNIB010000117.1:0-4168 GCA_041688535.1 Prosthecobacter sp. | reverse complement strand
GATCTCGCGCCCACGGTCACGAAGGCTGCTGATTTCAAAGACGCGCCTGTTGGTATCGCGCAGTTGCCAGTCAGCCTGTGGGGAACGCTCACGGAGATCGGCCAGCATGACGCATATCGTTTCCATGCGAAGGCGGGTGAGGAACTCGTGTGCGATCTCGCCGTCGCGCAGGTCGGCAGCAAGGCGAAATCGCCCACGCTGGAGATCATGGACACGAACCGCACCGTGCTTGCCGTGAACCGCGGCCTCGACAGCGGCAGCGATCCCTTCCTCGCTTGGAAAGCGCCTGCGGATGGCGATTATATCGTGCTCGTGAGCAACACGACGATGGATGGCAGCGCTGATCACGCCTATCGCCTCACGATGGGTGCGCTGCCCTATGTCACGGCCTTTTCACCGCTCGCCGCGCAGGTGGGCAAGGACACGAAGGTCACGCTCATCGGTCACCATCTCGGTGACAAAGCCACGGTGATGATGAAGCCCGACAAGGAAGGCATGATGAACGTGCCGCTCGATGCTAAAGCGCTGCGCTTTCGCTCCATGCCCGCGCTGCGTGTGAGTGAGCTTGCGCAGATCGAAGAAGTCGAAGGTAATAACGACATTGCCAAAGCACAAAACGTCACCTCACCCGTCACTGTGAACGCACGTCTCACGCAAGCCAACGACACCGACTGCTTCGCCTTCCATGCCAAAAAAGGCCAGACGTGGATCATTGAGACGCTTGCCGAGCTGGCCGGTTCGCCTGCCGACACGAAGCTCGAAGTCCTGCACACCGACGGCAAGCCCGTGCCGCGCGTGCTGCTGCAGGCTGTGCGCGATAGTTACAACAACTTCCGCAGCGTCGATGCCGACAACGCCGACATCCGCCTGCAAAACTGGGAGGAGATGGAGCTGAACGAATTCGTCTATTTCAATGGCGACGTGATGAAGATATTCCGCCAGCCGCGCGGGCCAGACGGCGGCACGCTCTTTTACGGGACCACCGGCAAACGCCGCGCCTACTTCGATACCACGACGAATTCGCACTCGCTCGACGAACCCTGCTATGTCGTGCAGCCGCATCCGGTCGGCACCGAGTTGCTGCCGAACGGCCTGCCCGTCTTCACGCTGAACTATGGCAACGATGACGCAGGCGACCGCAAGCTCGGCAGCGACTCGCGACTCTTCTTCACCGCGCCTGCGGATGGCCGCTACGTCGTCAAAGTCACCGATACTCGCGGCTGGGGCGGCGAGCGCTATGTCTATGCGCTCTCCATCCGTCAGCCGAAGCCCGACTTCAGCGTCAAGCTCGCCGGAGCCAATCCCACCGTCATGCCCGGTGCGTCCATCGGTTTCTCTTTTCGAGCAGAGCGCGTGGATGGCTTCGATGATCCGATTCAAATCGACATCACGGGTCTGCCCGATGGTTACTATGCCTCCTCACCGATCCTCATCGAAGCCGGGCACGATTTGATCAGCGGCAGCCTTCACGCCGCACCCGATGCCGCCGCGAACGCTGATTGGAGCAAGCTCATGATCACCGCGAAGGGCAAAAGCCTCACGCACGACGCCGGCACCTTCGGCAAAGTCACGCTCGGCGCCGCGCCGAAGTTCATCATCGTCATGGAGCCCGACGCCACCGGCAAAGCCGTCATGCGCGACATCAAAGACGAAACCAAACCACTCGAAATCACCCTTGCCCCCGGCCAGACCGTGAAGGCCTGGATTCGCGCCGTGCGCATGGGTAACAATGGCATCATCAACCTCGACGTGCATGGCCTGCCTCACGGCGTCATTGTCGATGACATCGGCCTCAGCGGCGTGCAAATCCGCGAGAAGGAAAACGAGCGCCCCATCGTCTTCCGCGCCGCCAACTGGATGCAGGATCAGGACAAACTCATCCACGCCGCCCTCAGCTCCGCCCGCAACGAACACGACAGCGCCGGATTGCAGACGAGTTTTCCGATGCTGATGAAGATTCGGAAGAAGGTCGGTGTGGCGGGGCGGTGATCGCTTGTTTGTAGCGCGGAATTCCGATTCCGCGAACGGGGCGAACTCGGAATCAGAATTCCGAGCTACAAAACACTGTGCCGTCACGTTCATTGCTCTACCATGAATCGCCGTCATTTCCTCCAGCACTCCCTCGCCGCGTCCGCCTACGTCTCTGCGCCTGCCATTCTGAGCGCGAGGTCGCCGAACTCGATGTTTCAAGTCGCCTCGATCGGTGTCGGTGGGATGGGTGGAAACACGATGATGAGCGTGCTGCAGCATCCGAAGGTGCGGATTGTGGGCATGTGCGATGTGGATGCGAAGACGCTGGCACTGGCCCAGCGTGGGGAGAGTTCACGACGGAAGGAATTGCAGGACCCAGCGGCCAAGGAGCGGCTGGGTGAGTCGGCAGTGTTCCGCGATTATCGCGAGATGATCTCGAAGCTGGGCAACAGCATCGACGCGGTGACGATCGGCACGCCGGATCACATGCATGCGGCGATGGCGGTGACGGCGTTGCGGGCGAAGAAGCATGTCTATTTGCAGAAGCCGCTCACGCATCACATCCACGAGGCACGGATTCTCAGCGCGGAGGCGGCGAAGGCCGGAGTGACGACGCAGATGGGCACGCAGGGGCACTCGAACGTCGAAACGTCACTCGCGGTCGATCTCATCAAGAGCGGGGCCATTGGTAAGGTGAAGGAGGTGATCTGCTGGGAGAACAAGAAGGCCAACTGGTGGCCCAAGGTTACGGAACGCAAGGCGCAGGCCGATCCGGTGCCGGAAAATATTGATTGGAACCTCTGGCTCGGTGTCGCGAACGAGGTGCCGTTTCTCGACGGCGCGTATCATCCGTCCATGTGGCGTTCGTGGGTCGATTTCGGCGTCGGTATGATGGGCGACATGGGTTGCCATTACTTCGATGTCGTCTTCGCCTGCCTCGGTCTCGCGGCACCGAAGCGCGTGCGTTGCCTGGACGAAGGCAGCAAGGGTGATCTCTATGCGATGAAGCGCCATCTCGAACTCGAATATCCCGGCACGCCGCTCACAGCGGGCGACACGATCAAAATGACGTGGATGGACGGCGGCTACCCGTATGATCCGAAAGTCGTCATCAAGCCCAGCTTGCTCACCAAGGACACGCCGAGCGGTATTTTCTTCGTGGGTGAGAACGGCGGCATCTTCAAACCGCACCAGCAGCGCCCGTGGCTGGTGCCGGAGGAGAAATTCACCGGACACACCTATCCGAAGACACGCATCGCGAATCACTACACCGACTGGGTCGATGCCTGCATGAAGGGCGAAAAAGCCGTCACTGATCTGCCGACCTTCGGCTGCACAGTGACGGAGGCCGTGCTGCTCGGTGTTTTGGCGGAGAGAAATCCCGGCGGCTGGATCGAATGGGACGCCGCTGCGGGCCAAGTGACGAACAAGCCCGAACTGAATGCGCAGCTCACGCGCAAGTATCGCGATGGTTGGAGTGTCGAGGGACTCGGCTGAGGGGTGATTAACATTCACAAAGCAAGCGCAAAATCCGCACAAGTTTGGCATCGCAGACGTTGCGCTTGGGCGCTGCCGCCGTAGCATCGGAGGTCCATGAGCGCCCACGAGCACAAACCAGACTCACGTCTGAAGCAGGCCGAGAAGATCGCCACGCATCCCGAGCAGTATAAAGTCTGCGAGGGCTGCGGCTCCATCGTGGTCACGCGTGCGGTGACCTGTCCGAGCTGCCACGCTTATCTTTTTGACGCCACGTCCGTGCGCGTGATCGCGCAGGCGAAGGAACTGGCGCTGCGTGCCGCGAACTCGGTGCTGGCGTCGGACTTGTCGTGACGGAGTAGGATTCAGCGCTCCTGCCTGTCTGGCCATTCCGGTGAAACTTCGCCACGCAGCAGTTTACCGATCATGCCTGAGAGCCACAGGTAGTGATCTGAAGGCAATCTGGTGGAGAGAAAGCGTGTGGTACCGATCGGCGTATAGTGGGTCGTCTTGAAAATCGCCGTGGCCTCGTCCATCTCATCAAACATGGCGATGTAGAGCATCTGGGAGTCAGCTTGTTTCGCGGCGACAGCCTGCGCCCAGAGAAACCAGCCACCAAGACGGGGAATGGCATCGAATGTGGCCTGCTGGCCGCGTGATTTGGAAAGGTTGAACCAACTGAAGCCTGGAAAAAGGACTGGGAGATAATCGACCCTGTGTT
>JBDNIB010000935.1:0-2453 GCA_041688535.1 Prosthecobacter sp. | reverse complement strand
GTCACCATGGTGGGACAGGGCGGCTATGCCATTGTCTTCATGGACCTACAGATGCCGGTGATGGGTGGCATCGATGCCACGCGGCGCATTCGTGGCAACTTCCAGCTCAAAAACCAGCCTGCGATCATCGCCATGACCGGTCATGCGCTCACCGGGGTCAAAGAGGAGTGCCGTGAGGCCGGCATGAACGCCTTCCTCACCAAGCCCGTCAGCCTGGATGATTTCCGTCGCGTGATCCCGCCCGCGCTCTCCGTGGAAGCTTCAAAAATTCCCATGACTCTCTGAGTCACGGCACGAAAAAGCCCGCCACACCTCACGGCATGACGGGCGTTGCAGCATCGGCTTTGATTACTGCTTCTTCACTTTAAAGCTGCGGAACACCACCGGGTCACTGTGACCAGCGAAGCCGATGAGTCCCTTCGTGTGGTCGAGTCCCTTCGGCGGATGGGCGATCTGGCTGCGGTCCCAGGTGTCAATGTCCACGTCGAGAATCTTGGTGCCGTTGAGTGTGACTTTGATCTTCTGGCCCTGGATTTCGATCTCCTGGAAGTTCCACTCGCCAACGGGGCGGAGGTAGCCGTGCTTCGCGCCGACGCAGTGATAGACGGAGCCGTGATACTGATAAGGTTCGAGACCTTTCTTGCCTGCGGCGGCCTGTTTGGCGTTGTAGCCGTCGCTGTCAATGACCTGGAGTTCCAGGCCGTCGGCAGCGGAATGCCCACCTAGCGGCGTGCGCAGGGCGATGCCGTTATTGCCGGCCGGCGGCAGCTTGAACTCGACGCGGATGATGCCGTTCTCGAATTCTTCTTTGGTCAGCAGATCGCCGCCTTTGCCTTGCTTGCAGACGATAGCACCGTCTTTCACCTCGTAGTTCTCCACCGCGCCCTGCCAATTGCTGAGGTCGGTGCCGTTGATCTGCTCGACGAAGCCGTCCTCGGCCCAGGTGCTTTGCAGCTCACGGTTGGCCTCCTCGGCGCTGATCTCACGGATAAAAACGTTCTTCCAGCGGATCTCGCTGCCGTGCGTTTGTAGTTGGATCGGGCCTTTGGCAAAGGCGGGATCGGCCATCCAACCGTTCGGTGCCTTGGCGTCTTCCGCTTTGGGAGCCACTTTGCCGAATGCCTGATAACCGGCTTTGCGGTTGGCGAAGAAATTTTCCAGCACCGCATTTTTGACCACAACGGTGTCGTTCAGCGTCACGGTGACGCGCTCGCCGATCATCTTGATGTGGAAGCGGTTCCATTCGCCAAACGGCTTGTCCATGAGCTTGGTCGGATACTTTCCCTCTTCGTTCTTGTTGTTCCACAATCCGCCAGAGCCCTTGTCCGCGCCGAGCTTGAACTTCGACTCCTCAGTGTAATCCCAGATCTGCACCTGCGGGATGCCGCGCAGATAGATGCCGCTGTCGCCGAGCGGGAGCATCTTGTAGTCCACCCACAGCTCGAAGTCGCCGTAGTCCTTGTCGGTGGTGAGGTACAAACCTTTGCCGTCATTGACGAGTTCGCCGTTCTGCACGCTCCAGTGCGCGTTGAGGTGGTCGCCTTTGTCGTTGCCCTTGGCGTCCAGCAGACCGCCATCAATGGACTTCTTTTTATACGCGTCCTGTTCTTCCGGCGTCATCTTCCAGAGGTCGGTCGGGTCCTGCGTGCCCCAGCCATACCAGCCGGAAAGATTGCTGCCATTGAAGAGGGCGGTGGAGCCTTCCGGCGGGGTATTTTCCGCAGCTGTGGCCAGTGCGGTCGCCGCGAGCAGCGAGGTCAGAATAAGTGTGTGTTTCATGGTTGAGAGAGGCTCAGGAGTCGCCAGCCGCACGCGTCATCTTTCATCGCTTCAAGATCACGCCTGACTTTCCACTCGACACCGGCGGCGGAAAAGGAGACGATTCGGCATGATGAAAGCTCTCCTGCGACTCGGCACGCTCTGCGCCACCCTCTCCTGCCTCCAACTCTCCGCTCAATCGCCCGAGGAAGCCGCTGCCGGTGCCAAGGCGCTGCTGCAACGGCTGTTTTCCCAGGAAACCACGGCGGACGAGTTGCTCGAACTCGCCAAAGAGGCCAATAAGGCCGGTGTGCCGCGTCAGCAGGTCATCGAGGCCAAGCTCGTCTGGGGACTCCGCCATCAGGACAGCACCTTCCTCATCCAAATCCTGCCTGAGGTCGAAATCCTCGCCACCGCCTTCGATTCCGCCAATGCCGCCGCCCTGCCGAATGCCGAGGCGGTGCAGGGGTTCATCGCCTACATCAAGGCGCTCAAAGCCAGTGAAGCGAAAGACGCGGCGGGTTTCAAACAGCACATCCTCGAAGCCATCTGGCTCAATCCGCAGCAGGCGCCCGTGTTCATCCAGGCCATCGAAAAGCAACGCCGCGAATCGAAGATGGCAAGCCTCACGGTCGATCTGAAAATCCCGCTTACCACTTCCATGGGCGAGGCCACCACCCTGCATGACCAGCTTG
>JBDNIB010000116.1:0-23120 GCA_041688535.1 Prosthecobacter sp. | reverse complement strand
TTCAGGCAAGGCAGAGGCACCCTGGACGCTCGCCTGGGCGGTGGTCGGGGATGTGCTGATCGAGGCGAACACTCGCAGTCTCATGGCCTACATGATCGGCGCTTTGAAAAACGGCGCGGCAGACCCGCCCGGTGCCGCCCGCGAGCACCTCACCCGCATCGGCAGCCACACCAACCACGGCGGTGACGCGATGATTTACCTCAACGGCTCAAAACTGCTCGAAATCGGCGAACGCGCACTCGCCGCAAACGACAAGGAGGAGCAAAAAGGCGAACCCAATGCCGCCGCCGCCCTCGGCCTCGATTTCAAGCCCCAGCTCATCATGGGCCTGCTCGGCGTGCAGGAGCTGCAGGCCATCGCCCTGACGCTGGAACTGACGGACACACAGTCGCGCCTGGACATGACGGTGCTGCATCCGGCCAAGCCCACCGGGCTGCTTTCCATCATGCGCGGCGGCAACGGCACCGTGGCGCTGCCCGCCTTCCTGCCAGCAGATTTGCAGAGCGGCAGCGTCGGGCACTTGAGCCTGGGCGGCATCTACGACACCATCCTCGGCATGGTAATGAAACTCGGCCCCATGGCGATGATGGCCACCATGCAGATCGGCCAATTTGAGCAGCAGCTCGGGTTCAACATCCGTGACGATTTTTTCGGCAGCCTCGATGACGAATTCATCCATGCGCAGGCTGGCAGCGACGACACCGCCAGCCAAGTCGTCGGCTTCAAGATCAAAGATGCCGCCAAGCTTGATGCCGCTCTCGACGGTCTCAAAAAATTCATCGGCGCGGCGTTTGGCACGTTCGCAGAGAGCGACCACCTCGGTTTCAAGGTTAACACCCTCAAAATCCCCCATGCCGCCAGTGCCGAAACCGAGACTTCCTACTGCAACACCGGCAGCCACCTGTTCATCTCCACCGGCCCGCCGGACACGCTGAAAAAAATCCTCGGTCGCATGCAGAATCCGGTCGGGCCCAGCCTCTGGGAAAATGCCCGCGCCCAGAACCTCATCTCCCGCGCACCGAAAAATTTCAACGCCATCAGCCTCAGCACCGCCGCCCCGCTGATCGACATGCTCGCCAACTCCGCCACCGCGCTTGAGTCCCAGAAGAGCGGCAAAAAGGCACGAAAAAACGCCGGTGGCTGGCTGGACGCCAACGCCCGCCCGTCCGCTGCAACCATCCAGCGCTACTTCGGCAGCATGCTCAGCACCGGCTACGCCCACCCCGACGCGATCCAGGTTCACTACCTGATCACGCCAGTGGAGACCCCTTGACGCGCTGCTACAGCCCTTTCACAGGCTTGCACAGGCTTGCACAGGCCGAGTTCATGCCTGACATCATGCGCGCATGAAACGCCTCTACCGCAACGCCCAGATCGCCAGCGAAGACTCGCCGAAGCTCCAGACCGCCGACGTGCTCGTCGAGGGCGGCGTGATCATCGGCGTCGCAGCGAACATCACGGGCGTTGAAAACGCGGAGGTCATCGACTGCACCGGTCGCATTTTGCTGCCTGGTCTCTTTGACATCCACGTCCACGCCCGTGAACCCGGCCAAGACGACAAGGAAAACATCGCCACCTGCGCCGAGGCGGCGATCAACGGCGGCGTCACCGGCTTCGTCATGATGCCGAATACCTCCCCCGCCATCGACAACGCAGGTGTCGTCCGCAGCGTGCTCGAAAGCGCCCGCCGCACCCGCATCGGCTCTGGCATTTACACCACCGGCGCGATCACCAAGGGCCGCGAGGGAAAAGAACTCGCCGGCATCGCCGGCATGAAGGCCGCCGGTGCCGTCATGCTCACCGATGACGGCTTTCCCGTCGATAATCCGCAGGTGCTCCGTCGGGCGATGGAATACGCCCGCGATCACGACCTACCGCTTGCCAGTCATTGCGAGGTGAAGGAACTCAGTGGCAAAGGCTGCATGCACGAGGGCAAGATCAGCTACTCGCTCGGCCTGCCCGGCATTCCGAACATCAGCGAGGAAATCTGCATCGCCCGCGACATCCGCCTCGCCGAATTCACCGGCGTGCATCTCAACATTCAGCACGTCACCACCGAGCGCGGCATGGGCACCATCAAGCGCGCCAAGGATCGCGGCATCCGCGTCACCTGCGAGATCGCGCCACACCATTTGATGTTCAATCACGAGCACATCGGCGACTACGACACGCACTACAAGATGAACCCGCCGCTGCGCACGCCCGAGGACAACGCCGCGCTGCTCCAGGGCCTCAAAGACGGCTGGTTCGACGTCATCGCCACCGACCACGCCCCGCACACCCCGTTTGAGAAGAACCAGGACTTCGCCAGCGCCCCCTTCGGCATCACCGGCCTCGAAACCGCCCTCGTCTCGATCTACGACAACTACATCGCCAAGGACATCCTCAGTTGGCAGCTCATCGTGCAGCGCTACAGCGCCGAACCCCGCCGCATGTTGAAGCTGCCGCCCGTGCCGGTCAAAGAAGGTGGCGTCGCCGAGTTCATCCTCTTCAATCCCGCCCGCACCACCACCTTCAGCCGCGACTTCATGAAATCGAAGAGCATCAATACGCCCTTTCTCGACAAAACGCTGCAAGGCATGGTCGAGCGCGTGGTGTATCGCGGCGAGGAGTTGCTGGCGAGGTAGCCGAGAAAGCTTGTCTTTGTTAATACAAAAATCCGTTTGTGAATTCTTCTGGATCGGAACTTTGTAAATTGTGTGGCGAAAATCTCGCCATCGCAAATTCACACATTCTTTCCAAGTTCATGTGGAAGAAAAGCGGCTTAGCCCACAGACCAGATGGAAAAGGTTTTGATCTCGTCATCGAAGAAGAGCCTCAGTGGACTGAGCATAACAAACAGTCTGGCATTACTGAATCGATTCTTTGTAAAGACTGCGAAGGAAGAAGAGGCGCCCTCGAATCCTACATGGGCAGGCAAATATACGACGAATTGGGTATTCTCAGGTCACCTCAGTCAAGGCACAGAATTGTCGAAGGTCTGTCTTATAAGAAGGTGAAACTCTTTTCGATGTTCAACTTGTTCATGATGGGCATTTCTAAACATCCATATTATGCAGCCGTCAGCTTGGGTCGTGGCATGAAGAAAAACTTCGCAGGATGTTGCGAGCTAGCGATCCAGGAGAGCCGTGGGAATATTTCGCGATTTGTTTTCGTCTGTGGATGGACGGCAAACCTTTTGAAGGCATAAGCCTAGCACCTCAGCGCGTTCGGTGGCCAAACGGGCAAATGATGTACCGCTTCGCGTTCGCAGGCATCTGCTGGATGATCACATGTTCAAGCCATTCACCAGATTGGATTACCGAGCCCGTTTTTATTGGTTTAGACGACAAAATGGTTGTTTTTGATAGCGCTCCGCAGAATCTCCCCTTCATACGGAAAAAACTGAATGATTGGCTTGTTACAAATGGTCATCCGCCCATGAGGAACTCTTGATAGGTTCGAGATTGGTCCACCACCGGATTTATCAAGAAATCCAAGTTCTCTTTACACCGCGTTTACAGACGCCGTCCGCCGCCTGAATCATCATGGCGGCATGAAGACGTTTCTTTGTTCCCTTTTTCTCGCCACCAACGTGGTCGCGCAGACTGCGCGACTGCCGGTGTGGATTTCGCCCAACACGCGGGTCATTCACTCGCAACCGGTGCAGGTGACGCAGGTCGAGGCCCGCATCGACATCGCGGATCAAATCGCCACGACGACGCTCGACATCGCGCTGCGCAATCCGACGAGTCGCCCGTTGGAGTCCAAACTGCTCGTGCCAGTGCCAAGCGGCGTGGTGTTGAAGGCGTTTGCGTTTGAAGCGGCCATGCAGAAGGCACCGCACGGTTGTTGCCACGCGAGGAGGCCCGGCGCATCTACGACAGCATCGTGGCGCAGACGCGTGATCCGGCGTTGCTGGAGTTTGTGGGCCATGCGGTGGTGAAATCGAGCGTGTTTCCGGTTCCGGCGAACGGCACGCAGAAGGTGCGCGTGACGTATGAGCGCCTGCTGGAGGCGGATGGTGCGCGGCTTGATTATGTGCTGCCGCGCTCGGAGGCGGTGGAGTATTCTGTGCCGTGGAAGGTGTCCATGCGGGTCAAGTCTGCCTCGCGCATCGCCTCGGTGTATTCGCCGAGCCATGAGATCGTCGTGAAGCAGTCGAATGACCGCGAGGTGAGCCTTTCCTGCGAGACGCGTGATCCTGGAGCCTTCCGCGTGTCGCTGCTGCGCGAGACGAAGGACGAGATGACCGCCTCGTTGATTGCCTATCCTGATCCGAAAATTGGCGGCGGCTACTTTCTCGTCATGATCGCGCCACCGAAGCCGAAAGCCGACGCAAAACCGATCCTACGCGAGGTCACGCTCGTCATTGATCGCAGCGGCAGCATGGCGGGACCGAAGCTGGACCAGGTGAAGGCGGCGGCCTTGCAGGTGATCGAAGGTTTGAAGGACGTGCAAGGCTTCAACCTCATCGTCTATAACGAAGCTGTCGAGATGTTCGCGGCGCAGCCGGTGATCAAAAACACGGAAACGACGCAGCAGGCCCGCGATTACATCAGCGCCCTGCGGGTGAGCGGCGGCACGAACATCCATGACTCCGTCGTTGAGGCACTGCGCCAGAAACCGCTCGATGGCATGCTGCCCATCATCTTGTATCTCACCTACGGCCTGCCGACCATCGGCCAGACCTCGGAGAAGGCGATTCGTGAGGCCGTGGCGAAGGGGAATCCGCATCAGCGCCGCGTCTTCACCTTCGGTGTCGGTGTGGATGTGAACACGCCGCTGCTCTCACGCATCGCCCGCGACACACGCGCCAGCGCGGAGTTCGTGCTGCCCAAGGAGGACGTGGAGGTCAAAGTGGGTCGCGTGTTTGATCATTTGCGCGGTCCGTTGCTCACCAAACCGGTATTGCGTGTGCTCAATGATCCGAATCGCGTGAGCGACCTGATTCCATCGCCGCTGCCCGATGTGTTTGAAGGCGAGCAGATTCTGCTTTCCGGCACCTATCGTGGCGAAGCGCCATTGCATTTCCAACTCACCGGCACCTCGGCGGAAGGTGAGCGGAAGTTTGATTTCACCTTCGATTTGGACAAGGCGAGCACCGCGAACGCCTTCGTGGCCCGCTTGTGGGCCAGCAACAAGATCGCCGTGCTCAGCGAGGCCATTCGCGATCTCGGTGCTGATGGTGCGACGGCGAACACGTCCGAGCTGGTGAATGAAACCGTCCGACTCTCGACGCAGTTCGGCATTTTGACCGAATACACCGCCTTCCTGGCCGAGGAAGGCACCTCGTTGGCCGCCGCGCCCGCAAACGCCAGCAAGGCGGCCTCCAATTACCGTGAGAAAGCGATGCAGATTCGCAGCGGAGCAGCCGCGGTGTCGCAGGCGGACAATTTGCAAAAAGGCGTCGAATCGAAGCGGCTCAACGTTCGCAATCGCTTCCTTGATGACAAGATGAAGGCCGTCGAGATCACCAGCGTGCAGCAGTGCCAAGCCGGGGCCCTGTTTAACAAAGGCAACCGCTGGACCGATGCGGCTGCCGCGAAGGCCGAACGTGCGCCGGACCGCACCATCGAGATCGGCAGCACTGCGTTTGGCCATCTCGTGGACGAACTCGCCGCCGACAACCGCCAGAGCCTCCTCGCGCTGCGTGGCGAGCTGCTCGTCGAGCATCGCGGCCAGCTTGTGCTCATCCGCTGAATTTTTTTCGTCAACTCCACCCAACAAACACATCCATGAAAACGCAACACATCCTCCTCGCCACGGCTTTGACCGCGTGCCTCGCCCAAGCCAAAGAAATCCAACCACCCGCACCCGTGGCGGAAGTCGCCATCATCAACTCCGCGCCCGACACGCCCAGCGTGCAGATCGCCGTGCTGCTCGACACCAGCAGCAGCATGAGCGGCCTCATTGAGCAGGCAAAAACACAGCTCTGGAAGCTGGTGAACGAATTCATCACCGCGAAGCAGGACGGCAAAACGCCCGTCGTGCAGGTAGCGCTGTATGAGTACGGTAAATCATCACTGCGATCGGAAGAAAACTGGATTCGCCAGATTCAGCCACTCACGCGTGATCTGGACAAGGTTTCCGAAGAGCTCTTCGCGCTCACCACGAACGGCGGCGACGAATACTGCGGCGCGGTGATCCAGCGTGCCACGAAAGACCTCGCCTGGGATGCGAATCCGCAGGCGTACAAAGCGATCTTCATCGCTGGCAACGAACCTTTCACCCAAGGGCCGATTGATTCAAAGCAGAGCTGCAAAGACGCCATCACCAAAGGCATCATCGTGAACACCATTCATTGCGGTGGCGAGGCACAGGGCATCGCAGGAAACTGGAATCAGGGTGCGTTGCTCGCGGACGGCAAATACCTCGTGATTGACCAGAACCAAGCCATCGTTCACATCGAAGCACCGCAGGATGCGGAGATCGTGAAGCTCAACGAAAAGTTGAACAAGACCTACATCAACTACGGCAGCGCCGCTCCTGCCGCCAAAGCCCGGCAGATGGCACAGGACAAAAACGCCGAGGCCAAGGCTGAATCCGGCGCGCAGGTGCAGCGCATCATCAGCAAATCCAGCGCGAACTACTGCAACACCGCCTGGGATCTGGTGGATGCCTGCAAGCAGAAGGATTTTGACCTCACCAAGGTCAAAGAAGCCGATCTGCCGGAGGAGATGCGGAAAATGACCGTCGATGAACGCAAAGCCTATCTCGCCACGAAAACCGCCGAGCGTGAGGTCATTCAGCAGCAGGTGCTGACCTTGAACAAGGAGCGTGAAGTTTATGTGAGCACCAAACGCAAGGAGTCCGCCCAAACCGACACGCTCGACACCGCGATGGTGAAGGCGCTGCGCACGCAGGCTGAGAAGAAGGGCATCGCGTGGGAAAAGTGAAGAAAATGCCGAAACCAGAATGACGAATGTCGAATGCCCCATTCAGCCATCCCCTCTGAATTCGTCATTCCCCATTCGTCATTCGTCATTTACCCTCCGCCATGCCTGCCACCATCCTAGTTGTTGAAGATGACGCCGCGATCCGTCGCGGTGTCCTGGATGCGCTCAAGTTCTCCGGGCATACGACGTTGGAGGCGGGCGATGGCGAGAAGGGCATGAAGCTGGCCTTGAACGCGACGTTTGACCTCATGCTGCTCGATTTGGTGCTGCCGCATGCGAGCGGCTTCGATATTTTGAAGGCGTTGCGTCGTGAGAGGCCCGGCACGCCGGTGATCATCCTGTCGGCGCGTGGTGAGGAGAATGACCGCGTGCGCGGTCTGCGACTCGGCGCAGATGATTATGTGGTGAAGCCATTCAGCGTGCGGGAGTTGCTCGCGCGAGTTGAGGCCGTGCTGCGCCGGGCACCGGAGCGCCAACCGGTGAGCGAAACGCTCACGCTGGAAGGGGCGACGATTGATTTCGGCCAAAGCGTGGCGCGGTTTGGCAACGGCGAGAGCGCCGAGCTATCGGAGCGTGAGCGTGATGTGCTGCGCTACCTCGCTTTGAACCGTGGCAGGCCAGTCTCACGCGAGGAATTGCTGCAACGCGTGTGGCACATCGACAACAAGCAGACCGAGACGCGCACGGTGGACATGCACATCGCGAATCTGCGCCACAAGCTGCGCGACGATGCTGAATCGCCGCGTGTGATCGTCACGATTCGCGGCAAAGGCTACCAGCTCACTTGATGCCGGCATTTTCTAACCACTCATGTTTACTAATGAAACACTCATAAATTCAGACTCTAATGAGCTAATTGCAAAACCCCTGAAAACCGAGCTAATTGCAAAACCCCTGAAAACCAACGCTGTTTAGGCTAAATGTGTTATCTGCCATAACTGATCGCAACACACAGCATTTGTAACATCGAAGGTGTGAGGTTTTGCAATTGGCTCAACCAACGCTGTTTAGGCTAAATGTGTTATCTGCCATAACTGATCGCAACACACAGCATTTGTAACATCGAAGGTGTGAGGTTTTGCAATTGGCTCTAATTAGTGTCTTATTAGTGAGCATGAGTGGTTCAAATCTGATCTTCGCCCCATGCGCAAACCTCTTCACATCTGGATCACCTTCCTCGCATGCCTCGGGCTGCTACTGGCGGCGATGGCGTGGGTGAGTTGGCACACACTGGCGCTGGAGCGCACGCGGGAGGAAGCTGCACGGAATGCGGACCAGCAGGAGCGCGTGCGGCTGGCGCTGTGGCGGCTGGATTTCCAGGCGAGCGCCCTCATGATGCGTGAGAACGTGCGCCCGCCGCATGATTTCCGGCCGTTTCATGCGCCGGAGGGTCTGGTGAACAAATCGTATGACAATGTCGCCAAGGGCGAGGTGCTGGTGCCCTCGCCGTTGTTGGCAGAAGTGCCGGAGCATGTGCTGCTGCACTTCCAGATGGACTCGCGCGGGCAGGTATTCTCTCCGCAGGTGCCGCAGAGCGGCGAACGGGCGCTGGCATTGGCGCAGTATTTGAATGAAGGCGATTTGCGCCGCAGCGAGCAGCGGCTCGGCGGCCTGCGCACGCTGCTGGCACAACCGACCAGCCTGCTCATGCCTGCACCGAAAGGTTCATCGTCCTTTTCTTTTTCGCGTGGTGCCAAAGCTGCCGCACCAGCGCCGCCGGTGCAGTTCAACCGCCAACTACTGGCCGAGACGGCCTGCGCGGTGCGGTTTGACATCGCCGATACGCCGCTGGCGGAGGTCAATGATGCCAGCCAGCCGCGCAACGCGGCATGGGCTGTGCAACAGGGCCAGGTGATCACGCAGCAGGCGGAGTTCAACAGCACTGAGAACCTGCTGCGCAATCGTGCGATCAACTCACAGGCGGTGGAGTCAGTGAAGCAGCAGCCGATGATCAAGATGAAGGAGTCGCCAAGCAAACTGCTGGCGAAAGCGGACGAGCCATCGGCCAAGCCTGTCGCTGAAGCAAAGATCGCACAGAAAAAAATGGCACCGATGGACGGCAAAATCGCACCGGCTGCCAGTGCCGCGCCTGTGGCAGCTCCGATGTCGGCAGCGGCAGACGGCTTTGCCCTCGCCGCACCCAAGGAGGAGGCAGCACAGCGCAAAAACACCATGGCGCCGAACAGCTCGCGACCGTTTCAAGGCGTGTGGCTCGATGACAACCTAGTGCTAACCCGCGAGGCGATGATCGACGGCGTGCGCATGGTGCAGGGTGTGTGGCTGGACTGGCCCGCGCTGCATGCGGCGTGGCTGATTGAGATCACGGATCTATTTCCTGATGCGAAGCTGGTGCCCGCGCCGAACGCGAATGCAGGCACGCGCCCCACCGATGATCCGCTGCGCTTTGCGGCCTTGCCAGTGCGGCTGATCCCTGGCGTGATGCAACTACCACCGCTGCCATTTTGGACGCCGCTGCGGAAGTCGCTCGCCATCGCGCTGGCCTGCGTGCTGCTGGCGGCTGCGGCGGTCGGTTTGGTGCTGCATGGCACCGTGGCACTGAGCGAACGACGTGCGGATTTCGTTTCCGCCGTGACGCATGAACTGCGCACACCGCTGACGACGTTTCGCCTGTATTCGGAGATGCTGGCGGATGGCATGGTGACGGATGAAACGCAGCGGAAGACTTACCTCGACACGCTGACAGGTGAAGCGAGCCGATTGAGCCATCTCGTTGAGAATGTGCTGGCCTATGCGCGTCTCGAACGTGGCAGCGGCAAGGCACGGGCGGAAAATGTGACGATCGGCGAGCTGCTGGACCGCATCCTGCCGCGCCTGCAGCAACGTGCCGATGACTGCGGCATGGAAGTGCGCATTCATGCCACCGATGGGGACCGCAAAACGCCACTGCACATCGATGCGGCGGCGGTGGAGCAGATTCTTTTCAACCTCGTCGATAACGCCTGCAAATACGCGGCCCCGCGTGCGGCGGAGCCGGTGATCCATGTGGAAGCGGACACGCGCGGCAAATTTGCCATGCTGCGCGTGCGTGATCACGGCGGCGGCATTTCACGCAGCGAGCGGCGGCGGATTTTCCAACCGTTTCACAAAAGCGCCGATCAGGCGGCGCATTCTGCACCAGGGGTGGGCTTGGGCCTAGCCTTGTGCCAGCGGCTCGCGACCGCGCTAGGTGGTGCGATCACGCTAGACGCAGCGCATCAGGACGGCGCGTGCTTTGTGCTGCGGCTGCCGAAGTGAGAAGACGGGCTGAAGCCCGAACTACGAACTCACCTTTCACCGGCGAGCGTCACCGCGCCGGTGAGAATGACATTGCCGTCATCATCGCAAATCTCACCCACGTCCTGGCCAAGGGTGTCCATGACGGCCTGGAGCGTCGCGCTGAGATGGAGGGACTGGCCGGGCGTGATGCTGCCGAGGATTTTGATCTGGCGCACGGCGGTGAGGCGCAGGTTGTTCAGCGGTGCTTCTCCGGGCCGGGTTTGAATGAGAATACCGCCGAGTTGTGCGAGCGCCTCGATCATGAGCACGCCGGGCATAAGCGGGGCGTTCGGAAAATGGCCGCGCAGGAATTCCTCGCCGCCTTTGAGCTGCCACACGGCTTTGGCCGACAGGCCGGGGACCAGTTCGGTGATGGTGTCGATGAAACGAAATTCCGGCCCGTGCGGGAGGGCGGAAAGCGCTTGGACAAGATCAGGTGTCAGAGGCATGCTCACGCCATAGACATGGAACCCCACAGGAGCAAACGCCACGATGGCGGAGAACTGCAATGCTGAAGATTTTGCTGGTGCGCAGCCGCTTGGTCACGGTGCTGATCCTGAGTATGGCTTACTGGGCCGTCGGCGGGCTGCTGTGTGTCCTGATGGGACTGGTGCTCGTGCCGCTGCTGCCGGGGGACAAGTCACGGCCGCTGGGGCAATGGCTGCTACAGGCGGCATTTCGCGGCTTCCTCGCCCTGCTGCGCGGCTTCCACATCGTCGAATGCGAGTTTCGCGGGCTGGAGGCGCTGCAGGCGGCACGCGGCGGCCTGATCGTGGCACCGAATCACCCGGCACTGTGGGACGCGGTGTTCATCATCTCGCGCATCCATGGCCTGCGCTGCATTTTGAAGGCCTCGCTAATGCATAATCCGTTCCTGGCTGGCGGGGCCAAGCTGGCGGGATTCATTCCGAACAAGCCCGCGCACAAGATGCTGCAGCGCTCCATCGAGGCGCTGCGGCAGGGCGACCGGCTGCTGTTTTTCCCGGAAGGCACCCGCACCCGGAAGGCGGAGGATGTGGTGAATGCCTTTCTGGGGGGCATCGGCATCATCGCCACACAGTCGAGCGCCCCGGTGTGGCCCGTGTTCATCGAGACCAACAGCGACTACATGTGCAAGGGCTGGCCGCTGTGGCGACTGCCGGACAAAAAAATCAAGCTGCGCATCACCGTCGGCGAGCCGCTGGCCAGTCCGCCGGACGAGACGGCAGCGGTGTTCACCCAGCGGCTGCGCACGGCCTTCGTGGCCGCTTTAGGGAAATGATCTGAAATCACCAGCCTGAGCTCAGACCACCATCACTGAAGCGGTAGGATTTCAGCTTGCGGCAGGGGGCTTTATCGTGTCCATCACGCCTCCCTCGCGGGCGCATGAAGCTCCTTCTCCTCATTCCCAGCTACAATACCGGTCGCCTGCTGGCGGACACGGTGGCGCATGCGTTGGAGCACTGGCGAGATGTCTGCGTCGTTTTCGATGGCAGCACGGACGGCAGCGAGCTGGCCGTGGAGGCCATTCAGGCCGCGCACCCTGGCCTGCGCATGATCAAACAACCGCGCAATCGTGGCAAAGGCGCCGCCGTGCTGCGTGGCGCTGAGGCAGCCGCTGCCGCAGGCTTCACGCACGTGCTGACGATGGATGCCGACGGCCAGCATCCGCCCGAGGCGATCCCGCAGTTTATCGCCCTGGCGCAGGCGCACCCTGAAGCGACGCTGCTAGGCCGACCGATTTTTGGCCCCGAGGCCCCGCTGTTGCGTATGCGGGGCCGTCGCATCTCCAATGCGTGGTCAAACCTCGAAACGCTTTGCTGGGGCATCGGCGATTCGCTGTTTGGCATGCGCGTGTATCCCGTCCAAGCGCTGCTACGGGCGTTTCACAGCACCTTGTTCGCCCGCCGCTTTGATTTCGACACGGAAATCGCCGTGCGGCTCTGCTGGCAGGGCGTGCCTGCGATCAATGTGCCCACGCATGTGCGCTACCTCACGGCGGCTGCGGGTGGTGTCTCGCAGTTCCGTTACGTGCGCGACAACGCGCTGCTCACCTGGATGCACGCCCGCCTGATGTGCGGATTTTTTCTGCGCCTGCCGCTGCTACTCCGGCGCGTGCTGAAGGGTGGCAATCCGCTGAAAAATGTCGTGGTGAAATGATGGGAGGCGCGGCTGCTGCCGTTACCTCAGCATGCGCATACTGCTCCTCACTCTCGTCCTCAGCGCCAGCCTGCACGCCGCCCCCAACATCCTGCTCGTCGTCTCCGATGATCAGCGTCCTGACACGATTCACGCACTGGGGAATCCGCTCATCGACACGCCGAACGTCGACAAACTCGTCGCGCGCGGCACCTCGTTCTCGCGGGCGTATTCGGGCTATCCCATCTGCTATGCCAGCCGTGCTCAAATTTTGACCGGCAAGCCCATCTTCCGTGCCTACCCGAAGTATCCCGCCAGCGTGATTGATCCACAGCTCGCCACGCTCGGCGGCACGTTTTCGAAAGCAGGCTATCACACCTGCTACACGGGCAAGTGGCACAACGACGGCCATCCCATGCAGCGCGGCTACACGACGACGAGCGGCCTGTACTCCAGCGGCGGCGCGAAAGGTGTTACGCAGCCGGACATCGACGACCGTGGCCGTCCGCTCACGGGCTATCGCGGCTGGACATTTAAAGATAAGAGCACCCAGGCCGAGCTCGACAAGGGAGTCGGCCTCCAGGCCGACAACAGCCGCCACGTAGCCGATGGAGCCATTCGCGGCATTCAAACTGCGCCAAAGGACAAACCCTGGCTCGTGCATGTGAACTTCGCCTTCCCGCACGATCCGCGCATGTGGCCCGCCGGCATGAAAAACCGCTACGATCCCGCGAAAATGGTGCTGCCCGCCAATTTCGCCAAGGATCACCCCTTTGATCACGGCAACCGCGACAGCCGCGATGAAGTGCTACTGCCCATCCCCCGCGTCGAGAGCGAGGTGCGCGAGGAACTCGCCCTTTACTACGCCATGATCACCGATCTCGACGCGCAGCTCGGGCGCATCCTCGCCGCACTGCCCGCGCCCGACGACACCATCATCATCTTCACCGCCGATCAAGGCCTCGCGCTCGGCAGTCACGGCTTGCTCGGCAAGCAGAACGAATACGAGCACAGCATCCGCAGCCCGCTCATCATTTGCGGCCCCGGTCTGCCGAAAAACGAACGCACCGCCGCGCTCGCCAACCTCAGTGACCTCTTCCCCACCCTCTGCGATCTCACCGGCACCGCCATTCCCGCCACCGTGCGATCCAAGAGCCTCGCACCCCTGCTCTACCATCAAACCGACCGCGTGCATGATTTCGTCACTGGCGTCTTCACCGACACCCAGCGCATGATCTGCAACGACCGCTGGAAATTCGTCCTCTATCCCAAAGTAAACCGCGAACAGCTCTTCGACCTGCAAACCGACCCCGACGAACTCCACGACCTCAGCGCCGATCCCGCTCAGCAGACGAAACGCGACGATTTGAAAGCGCGATTGAACACCTGGCGACAGGAAAACGGCGATCCCGATCTCTGATCTGCCGCAATCGGAACACGTTTCACGCCATACTGTTAGTTGCCGACTATGAACTGCCGACTCGTATCCGTTTTCCTGCTCTGTGGTGCCGCGATCTTTGCGCAGCAGGACCCGAAGGCGAAAAAGGAGAAGCCCGTGCCGCCACCGCTGCCGCCGCTGGCTTATGCGCTGGAGGACGCGCTCGGCGGACTGACGTTTTCGATGCCGGTGGCCGTGGTGAGTGCTCCAGGTGAGAAAGATCGTCTGTTTGTCGTTGAAAAGACCGGCTGCATCCAAGTGGTCACCGGTCTCGATCAAGCGACGCCGGAGAAGCAGGTTTTTGCGAATCTCATTGAGCGGCCCGACGGCAAGCTGGATGACAAAGGCGAATGCGGGCTACTCGGCCTCGCGTTTCATCCCGACTTCGCGCGCAACGACCGCTTCTTCGTCTGCTACAGCCTGCGCATCGACGGGCAGCTTTATCAACGCATCTCTCGCTTCGATGGCGACACCGAGCAGCCGCTCATCACACAACTCGATCCCGCGGGCAATCACAACGGCGGGGATCTCCACTTCGGACCCGATGGCTTTCTCTACATCAGCGTCGGTGATGGCGGCGGCGGCAACGATGCTTTCGACAACGGCCGCTTCATCAGCAAAGGCTTTCACGCCGCCATCCTGCGCATCGACGTGGACAAGCAGCCCGGCAGCCTGCCGCCGAATCCGCATCCCGCCATCGCCCGCGATACCAGCGGCGCGGCGTTCTATGCGGTCCCTGCGGACAATCCCTTCATCGCTGCCACGTCGCATCATGGCGAGACCATCGATCCCGCCACCGTGCGCACCGAAATCTGGGCCACCGGCCTCCGCAACGTGTGGCGCTTCTGCTTTGATCCGCCCACTGGCAGGCTATTCGCGGGCGATGTTGGTCAGAATCTCTACGAGGAAGTGAACCTTATCGTCAAAGGTGGCGATTACGGCTGGAGTCATCGCGAGGGCCTGCACGCCTTCGATCTCGGACCCGGCAAGAACATGCCGCCTGCCGTATTCAAACCCATCGACCCGATCTTTGAGTATTCGCGCACCACGGGCCTCAGCATCACGGGCGGTCGGGTGTATCGCGGCACCAAGTTCCCCGAGTTTAGAGGAGCCTACATCTGTGCTGACTACGCCTTTGGTCGCGTGATCGTGGCGCGTGAGAAGAACGGGCGTTGGGGGCAGGAGATCATCGCCTTCGAGCCCGCCATCACCGGTATTGGCGTCGATCCGAGTGATGGCGAATTGCTTTTCTGCAACATGGCGAAAGGGAGTGTAATGCGTCTGGAAAAAATGCGTCGGGCGATTACCAAGTGAAGTGGGCATGCACTAATTCAGAACGTGCAAGCATTTGGAACCCCAACCGTTGATTTCAACCAACCGCCCGTCATGCGCACACTCTCCCTGCTCTACCTTGTCTTTGCCGCCCAAGCCGCCGACTGGCCGCAATTTCGCGGTCCTACGGCGGATGGTGTCACCACCGATACAAATCTACCGCTGACGTGGAAGTGAACAGGAGAATCCCGTGTGGCGCACCGAACTGCCCGGCCCGGGATCGTCGAGCCCCATCGTCAGTGGAGATAAAATATTTCTCACCAGCTACAGCGGCTACGGCATCGACGTGAAGGAGCCGGGCGACATGAAGAACCTCAAACGCCACGCGATCTGCCTCGACAAAAAGTCCGGCGCCATCCTCTGGAATCACGAAATCAAGACCGACCTGCCGAACAGGCCCTACACCGGCACTTACATCACCGCGCACGGCTACGCGTCGAGTTCAGCGGTCACGGATGGGGCAGGCGTGTTCTTCTTCATGGCGAATGCGGGCGTGTTTGCCTACACGATGGATGGCAAGCCGGTCTGGAACGTCAGCGTCGGTGAAAAGGCGCATGGCTGGGGCGTTGGCTCCTCGCCCATCCTCTATGGCGATCTGCTCATTGTGAACGCCGCGCATGAGAGCAACCAGCTCCTCGCGCTTGATCGCAAAACCGGCAAAACGGTGTGGAGCGTCAGTGGTTTCCCCGCGTCCTGGAACACACCCACCCTCGTGAAGGTCGATGGACACGACGAACTCGTGCTGAATGCCAGGCCAAGCTGCGCGCCTTTGATCCGCTGACCGGAAAAGAGCTGTGGAGCTGCAACAGCATCAAAGCTGCCGAGCTTTGCCCGAGCATCGTCGCGCATGACGGCGTCATTTTTGTCATCGGTCATCCCGGCGGTCAAAGCCGGCGGCAAAGGCGATGTGAGCGCGACTCACATCGTCTGGCAGGCGCAGAAAGGCAGCAACGTCGGCTCGCCTGTTTACAAAGACGGCCACCTCTACTTCATCAACGACTCACGCGGCATCGCCACCTGCCTCGACGCCAAAACCGGCGCTGTCGTTTATGAGCAACCGCTCGCCTCCCGTCAAAAGCGCGACCGCTGGTATTCCACGCCACTGCTCGCTGGTGACAAAATGCACTGCGTGGGCCGCGAAACCGGCACCTACGTCATCGCCGCGAAGCCGCAGTTTGAACTCCTCGCCACCAACGTCATCGCCAACGACGACAGCATCACCAACGCCAGCCCCGCCGTGTCCGACTGACAGATTTTCCTGCGCTCCAACAAATACGCCTACTGTTTCGGCAAACGCTGATTATGACACTCGACGAAATCATGCAGGCGCTTGCCGCGAAGGCCAGGGCCACCACGAAGAAGACGCTTTTGCGTCACGGCGCGCCCGAGCCGCTGTTCGGCGTGCGCATTGGCGACATGAAGCCGATCCAGAAGCAGATCAAAGGCGATCAAGCGCTCGCCATGCAGCTTTACGCCACGGGCAACTCGGATGCGATGTATCTCGCCGGACTGGTGGCCGATGGTCGCAAGATGACGCGCGCGCAGATCGAGCGCTGGGTCAAACAAGCCACCTGGCAGATGATTTCCGGCACCACGGTGCCTTGGGTGGCGTCGGAGCATCCCGACTCCATCGACATCTCCCTGAAGTGGATTGATTCGCCGAAGGAACCCATCGCCGTGTGCGGCTGGGCCACGCTTTCGAATGTGGTGACGACCACGCCGGATGAAAAACTGCCGGTGAAGCAGATCGGCGCGCTGCTCGCCCGCGTGGTGAAGACGATTCACACGTCCCAGAACCTTGTGCGTTATGCGATGAACAACTTTGTCATCTGCTGCGGCACTTACGTGGCTCCGCTGGCGGAGAAGGCGCTCGCCGCTGCGCGGAAGATCGGTGTCATCGAGGTGGACATGGGGAAAACCGACTGCCAGGTGCCTGATGCCGCAAGTTACATCATCAAAAGCCGCCGCGGCCTGCCGGTGGCACCGAAACGCAAAACCACCCGCTGTTAAAACACGCATGAAACTCCTGCTCCTCACCACGCTCGCCCTTGCCGCGCCGCTCTTTGCTCAAACTCCGGGCAAACCCAAGGCTCTGGATGCCGTGGACACGCTGGCGAAGGATTTGAAGCCTTCGCGAGTGCTTGTTTACAAGAAGATCGCCGACAAGGAGCTGCAACTGCACG
Organism: Prosthecobacter sp.; assembly: GCA_041688535.1. Lineage (GTDB taxonomy): Bacteria > Verrucomicrobiota > Verrucomicrobiia > Verrucomicrobiales > Verrucomicrobiaceae > Prosthecobacter. The sequence continues at coordinate 5,895 of JBDNIB010000116.1, read as the reverse complement.
TCTTCGATCCAGAGAGGTTCAAGGCGGGCGACCAGCGCGGCTGCTACCTCATCATTCACGGCGGCGGCTGGACCGGTGGGGCACCACCGCGCATGTATCCCTTTGCCGCTCATTACGCGAAGCTTGGGCTCGTCGGCATCAGCATGTCCTATCGCCTGCATAGCGCGAAGACCAGCGTGAGCGTGTTTGACTGCGTGAAGGACGCGCGCTCCGCTGTGCGCTACATCCGCGCGCATGCGGCCGAACTCGGTGTCGATCCACAGAAGATCATTGTCAGCGGTGGATCGGTTGGCGGGCATTTGGCCGTGGCGACTGCGTTGTTCGACCAAGTGAACGGGGAGGGAGACGATCTGAGTGTCTCCGCGACGCCGAACGCACTCATCCTGCTCTTTCCGGTCATCGACACGTCGAAAGAAGGCTACGGCCAGGCAAAAATCGGCGAACGCTGGCAGGAGCTCTCCCCTGCCCACAACGTGCGCGCCGGTTTGCCGCCCACACTCGTCTTTCACGGCACCGGGGATACGGTGACGCCCTTTGCCGGAGCCAAAACCTTCCACGAAGCCATGCTCAAGACGGGCAATCGTTGCGAACTCGACATCCACGAAGGCGGCGCCCACGGCTACCTCATGCACGAGAAGGCGCTCTTCGATGACACGATGCTGAAGACGGACGTGTTTCTCAAATCGCTGGGGCTGCTGAAGTGAGGGTGTTTCGGGCGTGTGGCAGCGGTGGCGCGCTGAAATAGCCGCTAGATGATGGGCATGGCCGCGTTTGTGCGCCATGCGTCATCTGTTTCTCTCCTTTGCGTTCTCTGTGTTCCTTGGCGGACCATCGTTTGCCGCTTCAAGGCCGAACATCATCGTCATTGTCGCAGATGATCTGGGTTATGCGGATGTGCTCTTCAATCCACAGCATTCGAAGGAGATCACCTCGCCGCACCTCGATTCGCTGAGCGGGCAGAGCGTGATCTGCCGCCAGGGATATGTGAGCGGGCATGTGTGCTCGCCGCCGCGGGCGGGCGTGATGACGGTGCGCTACCAGCAGCGGCTCAGACTCTACACGGGTGGTGAGGCGGGGAGCGGGCTGCCGATGAGCGAGACGATCTTTCCCCGCACTTGAAACCCGCAGGCTATGCGACGGGGCAGTTTGGCAAATGGCATCTCGGTCCCGATTTGGAGTGGCGTCCGGCGCTGCGCGGGTTTGATGAGGTGTTCGGCTTTCTCGGTCGTGGTGCGCATGATTACTTCAAACTCGATGACCCGGCGGACCCGATCTATCGCGGCACCACGGTGGTGCAGGAAAAGGGCTACCTCACGGACCGGCTGGGTGAGGAGACCTGTGCTTTCATCACGAAGCACAAGACGGAGCCCTTCTTTGCCTACCGGGCCTTCAACGCCGTACATGCTCCATTGCAGGCACCTGATGATGAGAGCGCCAAGTTCAACACCGGCAACTTCGAGCGGCCGCAGCGCCTGATCCCGCTGCTCGGCGGCTTGCTGGAGGAGAAGCGCGAGCTGGCTCTGAAGCTGAGTCCCATCGAACTGCTGCGTGCTGACAGTCCCGCCATCTTCCTCGCCCATGGTGATGCTGACAAGGTGCTTTCCGTCCACAATGCCATCCCCATGCGTGATGCCGCACAGGTCATGGGAGTGCCCGTCGAATGCATCATCTCCAAAGGCGCGGGGCATGGCTTCGGCGGTGAAAACAGCCAGCCGGACGTCTCCGAGATCACCCGCCAGAGCGTGGCTTTCTTTTTGAATCATCTGGTGCCTGACGCGCTGCCGAAACCGTGAGTCGCGTGATGGATTACTCAGGCCATGCCGTTTCCGCATCGTCATGCGCCCTCTATTTTTTCTCCTCATCCTCTGTTCTTCGCTCTTCGCCGAAGCGAAGCCTAACATCGTTGTTTTTTTCCTGGATGACATGGGCTGGGCGCAGCCGGGGGCATATGGGGGCCAGCTTTCGGCGACGCCGAACATGGATCGCATCGCCACGGATGGTGTGCGCTTCACGAACGGCTACTCCAGCGGCTGCGTGTGCTCTCCGGGGCATGTGGGGCTGGTGACGGGGCGTTATCAGGCGCGCACGGGCCACGATGCCAATCCAGGGCGTGCCGGTCGCGAGCTGCTGTTGAGTGAAACGACGATGGCGCAGCATCTGAAGCCTGCGGGCTACACCACAGGCATCGTGGGCAAATGGCATCTTGGTGACACCGGACCGGAGTTCATGCCAGCGACGCGCGGGTTTGATTTCGCCATGGGAACGGTCGGGAATCTCGGCAGGGCGATGGGCCGTCGTTTTATCGCGGCAGCGAGATGTTGAAGGAACTCGACGGCGCGCCTGTGACCTCGCCCGTGTTTGCGCGGGAGGCCTGCGGTTTCATCGACGCGAACAAAGAGAAGCCTTTCATCCTCTACCTGTCCTTCAACGCCGTGCATACGCCCCACGTCGCGTCGCCTCAGTGGATGGAGAAGTTCAAACACCTCGACAAACGCCTGCAAGGATACGCCGCGCTCATTGGCGAGGCGGACGAGGCCATCGGCACCGTCATGGTGAAACTGCGTGATCTCAAACTGGAGGAAAACACGCTCGTCTTCTGCATCAGTGACAACGGCGGCGCATCCAAGGAAGCGGAGCAGATGGGTCTGCGCGGCTCCAAATGGTTCGTGTGGGAGGGTGGCATCCGCGTGACCTGGATGGCGCAGTGGAAAGGCACGAGCCCCGGCAATCGCGTGGTCAATGATCCCGTGATCCAGCTTGATGTCCTGCCCACCGCGCTCGCTGCCGCCGGTGCTGAAGCGCCGAAAAGTAGAACTCGACGGCATCGATTTGCTTCCACTGCTCCAAGGCAAGGCCGACAAGCTGCCACCGCGTGAGCTTTACTTCCGTTTCGGCATCCAGCACGCCGTGCGGCAGGGAGATTGGGAGCTCGTGAAGGCATCGAAGGACATGGAGCCGATGCTCGTGAACCTCGCCACTGATCCCGCCGAGCAAAAAGACCTCAGCGCCGAGAATCCGGCGAAGAAAACCGAGCTGGCGGCCCTATTTGAAAAGTGGAACACCTCCATGCAGCAGCCGCGCTGGGAGGATCTGCGCTGGAACGGCGACCCTGACCGCAAGGTGGACAAGAAGAAGCGGAAGGGGAAGAAGGCGGAGGAGTAAGACTGCTATTCCCCGATCCATACCGGTGTGCCCGCAGGAACGAGATCGAACAGCTCGATCACCTCGCGGTTCTTCATGCGCACGCAGCCGTGGCTGCCGGGTCGGCCGATGCCGGTTTCATCGTTCGTGCCGTGGATGTAGATGTAGCGCTGGAAGGTATTCGCGTTCCGTGGCTCCAAGCCGTGCAGCCATAAGATGCGCGTGAGTACGAAATCCGTTTTCGTGTCCATTCCCGGTGTCCACAGGCCCACGGGCTGCCGCGCTTTGAAAATGGTGCCGCACTCCGCGCCATCACCGTGCTTTTCCTTCACCACGAAGAAGCCCAGCGGCGTCTTGTTGCTGCCCTCGGTGAAGCCGATGCCGAACTTCGACGTGGAGCATGGCCACTCTTGGACCAGCCGCATGCCATCGAACAAGCGCAGGCGCTGCGTGCTGATGCTGACTTCGAGACGTGGGTTCGTGAGGCTCATCGCTCACTCATTGACGCAAAACACCCGCCTGCGCCACTGCGGGTTCGTTTCACCACGTCCCATCAAGTGTCTGCGCCATGGGGAACGGCCCCTTGGAGTGCGGACCAAAGAACGCGCGCATGGCCACCATGCCCATCCAGGAATCACGCCCGCCCAGAGTCGCATATTCGACGCCGGTCATGAGCTTGATGCGGTGCCTCGCGACGTGGTAGTTCAGGCCGGTGTAGGCCGCTTGATAGAGATTTCCGGTGTTCAGCCCCACATTCCGCTCATAGCGGCGCGGCGCGCTCAGACCAGTCGCTTGATCGGAAACCGCCAGTTGATAGCGCCCGACGAGCTGCAGCTTGTCCGTGATGAACCAACTGGGCTGAAAATTGATGCCATGCGCGTCGCCACGGCGGCCACCGAACCCCGAGGTGGCCTCGGTCACGAGAGCAAACGAACCCTCGGTGAGAACCAGTGCCAGCGACACGCCATGCTCGAAGCGGTTGAGGTTCGTGGCGTTGGCGGCTGCGTCACTGCGCACATAGCCCAGAATCAGGTGCGCCGAGTCTGTGTGCAAAGACTTGCCCAGATCATAAGTGAGCGAACTCAGGAAGGAGATGCCGGAGTTCAGTTTCGTGAAGGAGTTCCCCATACTCGGCCCGGTGGCGTTCGAAAACACGCCGGTGTAGTAACTGAACTTGCCAAACTTACCGCTGAGCGTCACCGCCGGGGTGTAGTCCAGCCCGATCATGTTCGTGAACATGGAACGCTCCAGTAGTTGATGTAGCGGCTGGAGATGTTGCGGTCATGGGTGAAGCGATGCTTTTGCTGGCCGACGGTAAGGTTCAGCGCGTCACTAAACGACCACTGCACCCACAACTCGGTGAAGCCATTGTAGAACGGCTCCAGATCCTGGCCGCTCACCATCTGGGCGTGCAGGGTGAGCTTGTTGAAGAATTTCCCCTGAAAGCCGCCCCGGAGGCGGCGGTTCTCCAGACTTTCCTCGTATTGGCCGTTGCTGCCGTCGATCCAGTGCTGCTGGACGTGGTAGCGCCCCAGCAGCCAGAACTCCTGCACGATCGGATTGTCCTTGTTCTGGTAGATGCGGCCCAGATTCTCCAATTGCTCACCCAACGAGACGGGCTGCGCCGGGGCCAGTGCTGCCGTGATGCTGGCGTTGCTACCGGAGGTCGCCGCCTGGCCCTTCACGGCTGGAGATGCCAGTGCCAGGAGGGAAAGGATGCAGATGCGGAGCGAGGAGGCGTGAAGCATGGGGCGGGCGGATAAGTGGCTGAATTTCAGAGCGCCAGTTTATGTGAAGAATCTGTAACATGATAAGAACATACATGTGACGTTTTCGTCACATTACCTGTTCCCCCAGGAAACATCAGTCTTTCTCACTGCGGGTTGAGGTTTGGAGTCGTCGGGCACATCAGAGCGCGCCGTTGAGATAGTCGTCCAGCCGCGGTTCCAGCCGCAGCTAGGCCAGGAAGACATGGCAAAAGAGGAAAAAAATGCCCCAGCGCCGCTGGAACGAACCACCACAACGGAAACGGCAGGTTCTTGAGCCACCACAACAAACCTGCACCTAGCAGGAGAATCAGCGCATCGACCCAAGACATGCGGAAACCGCAGGCTCGAATGGCTGGTGGGGCGGGAAGCATGGAGGGGAGCTACCTTTGTTATTGAATCAAGGCTTCGTAGTGTCGGCGATCCGCCTCAGCGAAGCAGCAGAAGATGATCCGTTTCAGCGATGACGGTGTGGTGAGGAACTCACGCACCGCCTCCACGGCGATCTGCGCCGCTTGATTCGCCGGAAAGCAGTAGATGCCGGTGGAAATGCAGGGAAAGGCGATGCTGGCGAGCTGGTGCCCCGCTGCGATTCGCAGTGAGTTCGCGTAGCAGCTCCGCAGCTTCTCGGCCTCGCCCTTGTGGCCGCCGTTCCAGACAGGGCCAACCGTGTGAATGATATGGCGGGCCTTGAGGCGATAGCCCTTCGTGATCTTAGCCTCGCCTGTCTTGCAGCCATGAAGCATCCGGCATTCCGCCACGAGTTCAGGACCGGCTGCACGGTGAATCGCCCCATCCACGCCCCCGCCGCCGAGGAGCGACGAATTAGCGGCATTCACGATGGCATCGACGTCGAGCGTGGTGATGTCGGCTTAGATGACTTGAAGGTTCATGTCTGAATGTTGCGCGTGAATCGGGCGAACAATGTTTTAAGATCCTCCTGCCTCGGCAATGTAGCGCGCCAGTCGGCAGGAATCGCCTCCATGCC
>JBDNIB010000934.1:0-6009 GCA_041688535.1 Prosthecobacter sp. | reverse complement strand
CTGCAAGGCGGTGGTCGCACATGCCGGAGCAAAGGACCTCGAACTACTATTTTTGCCCGCCTACAGCCCCAATCTAAATCTCATCGAAAGGCTGTGGAAGCTCACCAAAAAGAAATGCCTGACCAATCGATTCTACCGCACCTTTGCCGACTTTTGCGCTGGCATCGACACCTGCCTGTAGCGTATGCAGACGGACTACAAGCCCGAGCTCGCCACCCTCCTGACGCTCAATTTCCAATTTTTCCCTTTTCACAAATCTTCATGACGCGAGGTATAAATGGGCCGCGATATACGCCGGGTTCGAGCTTGTGCCCAATTTCACTGTGACCTCGAAACCAAGGGTGGTCATGGAATCCGCGTGTCGAAGACTTGTGTTCGGTGGACCACGAGGTGACGTGCTCTAATAGATCGCTCACACTGTTTATGCTGCGAGGATTGTCGGCAGGCTGATGGATGTATGACATGCTGTGTGAGATAACCGCTCGTGCTCGTCATCACAATAAAAGACGCAGCGCATTTTATCTCATTCGAGAAGTGGTTGGAGAAGGCCGGCCAGTGGCATGAGTTTCCACGTTGAAAGGTTCCGAGGTTTGTCCTACGCTGCTCACATGGAAAATGTCCGTTGCACCCCACTGTTCACCCTTTTGCTGGCTGCGGCTCTGCTTGGCTGCACCAAAAAGGAGGACGCTTTACTCACCAAGGCCGAACAGGGCGATGCCAAGGCGCAATACGAACTCGGCACATTGTATGACGTTGGCATAGGTGTGCCGCAGGACGATGTCGAAGCGGCAAAGTGGTTTCTCAAGGCAGCCGAGCAAGGTGAGGCCTGGGCGCAATTCAAGCTCGGGATGATGCATGCCAATGGGCGAGGGGTGGTGAAGGACGAGATCGATGCAGTGAAGTGGCATCTTAAGGCCGCCGAGCAAGGTCTTGTCCAGGCGCAGTTCAGCCTTGGGGTGATGTATGCCAATGACCAAGGCGTATTGGAGGATCATGATGAGGCAGTGATGTGGTATCGAAAAGCAGCCGAGCAGGGCTATGCCAAAGCCACCGGCATGCAGGTTCCGAGTGAGCTGGGGTACCGGAAGACCGCCGAGCAAGGATATATTGAAGTGGTGCAGTGGTTTCGCCAAGCCGCAGAAAAGGGTGATGCGGCGGCACAATTCAATCTTGGTATCATGTATGACCAAGGTCGTGGCATGCTGCAAGAAAAGACCGAAGCGTTGAAATAGTTGAGCAAGGCTGCCGAACGTGGGCATGCCGGTGCGCAATTCTTGCTAGGTATCGAGTATAAGTACGGTCATGACTTGCCAAAGAGCGAGCTTGAAGCGGCGAAGTGGTTTCTTAAGGCCGCTGAACAAGGAGTTGCCCAGGCGCAAGTCTCCCTTTCTTTCATGTATTACGGCGGCGAGGGCGTTCCGAAAAACGAGGATGAAGCGTTAAAATGGGGGCGCAAGGCTGCCGCGCAGGGGAATCGCAACGGTTTCTTCAGCGGTATTAGCAATGTCTTTCATAAAGATGTGGAGATCAGTGCAGAAACGGTGCAACGGTACCAGCGGCTCGCGGATTTGGGAGATGCCGCAGGACAAGTGAGTCTCGGCAATCTCTACGCCAAAGGTGATGGCGTAATGAAAGACGAAGTTGAGGCGGTGAAATGGTATCGAAAAGCCGCCGAGCAAGGGAGACTCAATGCACAATTTTATCTCGGCCAAATGTATGACAACGGCCAAGGCGTGCCGGAAGACGATGCTATGGCAGTGAAGTGGTATCGAAAGGCTGCCGAGCAGGGTGCCGGGTGGGCGCAATACCATCTTGGCTTAATGTTTAAAGATGGCCATGGCGTGCTAAAGGACGATACGGAGGCGGTGAAATGGTTTCGCAAAGCCGCTACAGGACAACTTGAGCACTCACCGATTACTTTTGCGCAAGTCGAACTCGGACGGATGTACGCCAACGGCCAAGGAGTGCTAAAGGATGATGCCGAAGCATTGAAGTGGCTTCGCGAGGCCTCTGACCATTACAATCATGAGGCGCAGTTTTATCTCGGCCGCATGTATGCGAACGGCCAAGGCGTGCTTCGGGACATGGTAAAAGCGGAAGATTTGTTTTTTAAAGCATCTTTGGGAGGAAATATCGAAGTACAACTCACACTCGGTAGCATGTATGCCACCGGTGACGGCGTAGCGATGGACGAGCATTCTGCAGCGACATTGTTTCGTAAAGCGGCAGAGCAAGGTAATGCTGTTGCACAAAAAACCTCGGAATCATGTATGCCCGAGGCAAAGGCGTGCTCAGGGACGAGGCCGAGGCGGTGAAGTGGCTTCGCAAAGCGGCTGAGCAAGGCGAGGCCGAAGCGCAAAATGGACTTGGTGTCATGTGTGCCACAGGACAAGGTGTGGCAAAGGATGAGACCCTGGCTTACAAGTGGTTTCTGCTGGCCGACTCGCAGGGAAATGCAAATGCAAAAAAAGGCGTCGCGTTAATTGAAAGCACCTTGACGCCAACGCAGCGTTCGGAGGGGCAACGGATGGCTCGCGATTTCCACTCGCAAAAGGCTTTGCCAAAAGGCAGCACGATTTCACGCGAGGGCATTGGACAAACCCAACCCGAGTCCACTGGCACCGGTTTCTTCATCACCGACAACGGGTATCTCATCACCAACCAGCACGTCGCAAGCGAAGGAGCGGCGGTGCGTGTGCTCACCAGCAATGGCGCGATTGAAGCCAAAGTCGTGAAGGTGGACAAGGCCAATGATCTTGCCTTGCTCAAAGCAGATGGGAAGTTCAACTCTTTGCCGGTAATCTCCAGCCGTGGCGTGCGGCTCGGCGCAACCGCTGCTACGGTCGGCTTTCCAAACGTGGGCTTGCAGGGATTCTCACCCAAGCTGGCGAAGGGAGAAGTCGCCAGCCTTGCGGGTGCTCAAGACGATGCGCGGCATTTTCAAATCAGCGTGCCGGTTCAACCCGGCAATTCTGGCGGTGCGCTGGTGGATGAGCGCGGAAATGTCATCGGAGTTGTCAAAGGCGGATTGAGCCAGAAGGCCGCCATCGCCACCAGCGGCACGCTGGCGGAGAACGTGAACTACGCCGTGAAAAGCAGCTACCTCCTGAGCTTTCTTGAATCGGTTCCAGAGGTCTCTGCCAAACTGAAAGAACCGATCACGACTGATCGCAAGTTTGAGGACGTTATAAAAGACGTGGGACAGGCCGCCGTCTTGGTGTTGGTGTATTGAGGTTGCCGCGAACCATTTGCACGCGAACCATTTGCAGCTTGATGTCGCGGGGGAGGATATGATACCCTTCGCTCATGAACATGGTCCTCAACACCGATGTCCTCAGCATGGCGGAGTTTGCTTTGGACACACGCGAGCATTCAGCGCGTCTGAAACAGCGGGGCCGGGCGACGGTGTTGACTCAGGATGGCGAGGCGGCGGCGGTGCTCGTGCCGGTGGAGGCGTATAAAAAAATGGCCTGGGAGGCCCATGAGCATCAGATGGACCAGCGGCTGAAGTCGGCAGTCGATGCCTATGCTAAGGGCGAGCGAGGCACGTCTGCGCGTGAATTTTTCGACAGCCTCTACCGCGAGGACGAACAGAAGACGGAGAGTGTATGAGCTATTCCTTGGCTCTTGCGACTGAAGCTAAGCAGAGCATCCGGCAGCAACGGCTGTGGTATCGCACTGAGTTGGATGATGGGGACGAACTGGCTGCGCGGTGGACACGCGAACTGGACCAAGCCATCGAAAAGCTCTGCGAGCATCCTGAGCGGCACAGCCGTGGCTGCTGAAAACGGCAGATGGCACCCCGAAGTCGTGATCCGACGCATGCTATTCCGTCCCTGGAAGTCAGGCGTGGGCTGGCGGGTGTTGTTCACGGTGGACGAAATTCGCCAGGTGGTGACGGTGCTACAGGTGCGGCATGAGCACCGACCGCTTCTTGAAGAAGGAGAGGCATAAGTTTGAATCGCCATGTGAGATGGTCGGCCACGCCAACGTTTGATTGGCCCACCATGAAACTCGCTCTCACCCTCCTCCTGCTCACCTCCATCGCTTTCGCCGCTGACGCGCCGACGAAGAAGGCTGATGCGCCTGCCAAAAAAGCTGCCCCGGCCAAGAAAGTGGGGCCGAAGAACCCGCCGCCGACAGTGGCGAACCTGAAGTATGGGCCGGCGGAGCGGAATGTGCTCGATTTCTGGCAGGCGAAGTCGGACAAGCCGACACCGTTGCTGTTTTTCATCCACGGCGGCGGCTGGATGGCCGGGGACAAGGCCGGGATCTCTGTGGAACCGTTTTTGCAGGCGGGCATCTCCGTGGTTTCGATCAATTATCGCTACATTTCGCAAGCGCAGGACGTGGTGCCGCCGGTGAAGGCACCGCTGACCGATGCGGCACTCGCCTTGCAGACCGTGCGCAGCAAGGCGGCGGAGTGGAATATCGACAAAACACGCATCGGAGCCAGTGGCGGCTCGGCGGGCGCGTGTTCGAGCCTGTGGTTGGCCTTCCATCCCGACATGGCCGATCCGCAGAGCAGCGATCCCATCGCGCGTGAATCGACACGCCTCTACACGGCTGCCGTGAACGGCCCGCAGACCACGCTGGACCCGCAGCAGATGCGCGAGTGGACGCCGAACAGCAAGTACGGCGGTCATGCCTTCAGCAAGAACGGTGAATTCAAAAACTTCGATGACTTCGTGGCGGCGCGGGAGCGCATCCTGCCGTGGATCAAAGAGTACTCGCCGTACGCTCTCGTTACATCTGACGATCCGCCAGTGTACTGCTCGTTCAGCTCTGCTCCAGCCATCGGCCAAGAACAGAAAGACCCGACCCACACGGCGAACTTCGGCGTGAAGCTGCAGAAGCATTGCAAGACGAACGGCGTGGCCTGTGAGGTCTATTATCCTGGCGTGACCGACGTGAAGGCCAAATCCACGACGGAATACCTCATCGCGAAGCTCAAGGAAGCGAAGTGAGCACCCCAGAAATTCACCAACCATGATTATGAAACTCAATCCACTCATCCTCGGCAGCCTTGCACTGGCTGTTTGTCTCGTCGCCAAAGCTGACGACTCCACCTTCCGTCCGATCTTCAACGGCAAAGACCTCAGCGGCTGGTACGGCCTGAATCCGCACTCCGTCGTCAAACTGAAGGACGAGAAGAAGATCGAGGCGCTCAAAAAGATGCGCGAGGAGTTTGCCGCAAGCTGGAAGGTCGAAAACGGCGAACTGGTGAACGATGGCCACGGCCCGTATGCGACGACGGACGAGGAGTTTGGCGACATCGAGTTTCTCATCGAATACAAGACAGTGCCCAAGGCCGACAGCGGCATTTACATGCGCGGCACGCCGCAGATTCAAATCTGGGACAAGTCACAGGTGTTTGATCCAGCCAAACCAACCCGCAGGCCGCATCTCGGCTCCGGCGGCTTGTTCAACAACGCGCCGGATACGCCGGGACGCGATCCGCTGGTGGTGGCGGACAAGCCCTTGGGCGAGTGGAACAAGTTCCGCATCCGCCAGATCGGCGCACGCACCTGGGTGTGGCTGAATGATCAGCTCGTCGTCGATGGCAATGTGATGGAGAACTACTGGGACAAGACCACGCCATTGCCCGCGAAGGGTCCGATCATGCTGCAAACGCATGGCGGAGAGATCCGCTGGCGGAATCTGCAAGTGCGTGAGATTGGCGCGGACGAGGCGGCAAAAATTCTCGCCGAGGCAGACGCGAAGAAGTAAGCCGAGGCATTTCAATTGAGCCGCAGCGGGCGACCGCTGCGGCTCTTTTTGCTTCAGGGGCATAAAATGATTGCGCAAGCCCATCATTTTCGGCTTTGATGGGGATTGCAGTGCTTGTGTCTCAAGCACTTTCCTAATTTCGACAATGACCCTGCCCAACAGTCTGATCGAAAAAGTCTTCTTCTGGGGAAGTCTCTCACCCTATTTGCTCTATTTCATCGGACTGGGGCCGATCGCGCCGCTGCTGCTGGCATGGCCGCTGATTGTGCTGGCATTTTT
>JBDNIB010000115.1:0-4798 GCA_041688535.1 Prosthecobacter sp. | reverse complement strand
GTCATGTGAAGATGGGCGACAAGGAGGCGGTGACCTACGCCTTGTAGGCTGGGGAAGAACGGCAGGAGGTGGCGGTATGGGACGTGAAGTTCGCGGACGAGCAGGAGAATGAAGGTGATCGCCCCCTGCTTCGCAACAGACCCTTGCGCCGCCATGACCGGACTGGCATAATCCCAGTATGAGCGCGACCATCTCAATGCCCGAGGTCTTGGACCGTCTGCAACGCCTGACCCCACAGGATCTGGCAGTGATCGAGCGCGTGCTGGCACAACTGGAGATCAACCGGACGGTGTCCGAGCTGGATGACTTGACGGACGACCTGCATGCCAACGGCATGATGGCAAGGCTGCCCCAAATCATTCGTGAAGTGCGTGAACGCCATGGTGCCGGGGTATGACCAACGTCCTCGATACGAATGTGGTGATCCGTATGTTCGGCAGGCAGAGCACGCTGCGCCGTTTGGTGGAGGCCATCAGCTATGGCGAGATCAGCGTGGCGGTGTCACCCGCCACATGGCTGGAGCTGCGCAGTCCAGGACACTGGGAGCGGCTGCAACGGCTCTTCACCTTGGTTTCAGCCACGCACGGCACGATCATCCGGGTGAATCCCGCCTTCCGTTTTCACACCATTCCCGCCGATCCTGACGACAATGCCTTCGCGGGCTGCGCGATCGCCGCACACGCCGACTTTGTGCTCACCGATGACAGCGATTACCGCACGCTGAAAAATGCAGGCTACAAGCCGCAGCCGGTCAGACCGGAGGAGTTCATCGCCGCACATCTCAAGCCGTGACGAGGCGGGATAGGGCAGAAGGAAGAGAACGGAGGCCTGCGCCCGCCTTGCCTCCACCGGCTGCGCTGAGGTGAAGGGCAGCGGACGGGGGCGTCCGCGCTCCTGGTGAGAACTCCATGCCGCTGCACCTGTGGAAACACACAGACGGTCATGCCACGGCCGATGAGTCAGCTCCCTGACTACCTCGTTTTGCCCTTGGCCGGAGCTGGGACGGCTGCGCCGCTCTGGATGTGGGTGCTTTCAGACTTCATGCCAACAGGACGGAGCAGGACGGTGTCCACCTGGATGATGCGTGGGGCGGGAATGCCGGTGGCGGATTCTGCAAAGGCGGCAGCAGCAGGCGGTGCTGCGGCTTGCTCGCGCAAGGTGGTGATGCGGGCCTCCAGCGTGGCGAGTTCGGTCCTGGCAGCAGTGAATTGATCGCTGAGATGCTCCGATGGACTGGCGGTGGTTGGAACGGTGTCCGTCTCGCGGGTTTCACTGGGCGCTTGCTCGCGGGTGGCTTTGCGCCGAGGTGCGGCATCGCCATGGGTGCTGCCTGTGGCGTGGTCCTCCTGCACGGCGCGGTAGCGCTTCTCGACGGCGGCGAGGCGCTGGCGGGTGTCCGCAAGCTGTCGCTGGGTGTCGGCAAGCTCCTGACATTCGGTCTCCAGGGCGGCGCGTTGCGCCTGAATGCCGGCGAGGCGCTGGGTTTCGCTGGCGAGCTTCCCCGCGCGCTGTTTTTCGGCGCTGGCGAGTTCCTGGAGCCGCTGGTCTAGCTCCAGACGACGCTGGTCGGTGGACTGCAACTGCTGCGCATGCTTGGCAGCGATGGTCTGCCCCTCTTGCAGGCGCTGCTCCATCTCAATGACCTGCTGGCGGAGGGAATTGAGCAGGGTCTCGTCCTGCTCGCACTCATCGCGCACCTGCTTGAGACGATCACGGCGCTGCTGGGTTTGCGCGTCGAGGTCTGCTACCTCCTGCCGCGCGGTGGTGGCAGCGGTGGCGAGGCGCTGCACCTCGGTGGATTTTTCGACGTGCTGGGCGTTGAGCTGCTCCAGCGCGGTGGTTTTCTCCGCATGCTGGCTGGTGAGGGTGTGGATGACATCGAGCCATTGCTGATGGGCGTCGGTGGCCTCATGCACGGCGGCTTGGATGGGAGCGAGGCGCTCCTCCTCAGCACAGAGAGACTCCACGCGGGCACTGTGCAGGGCACGCTCCTTTTCAGCTCGCTGCTCCCAGTCACGCAGTTCTTTTTCCGCCGCGTCCACCTGGGCCTGCAGCCGCGTCTTTTTCTCCTCCAACCGGGCGATTTCGGCAGCATCCATGGATGGCGTAACGGCGGCAACGACAGATGGAGGCGCGGCGGGGGCTGCACCCTCCTCAAGAGCGAAGATGGCGCTGACCGGGCCAAAGGTGAGGCGGTCTCCCTGCTCCAGGGTGTGGCTGACGATGCGCTGGTCATTGACGAAGGTGCCAGCGGTGGATTTCAGGTCGAAAACCTGGAGGCTGCCGTCGGCGTTTTGCACCAGCTCGGCGTGATGCGCGGAGAGGCGCTCGTCGTCCACGACGACATCATTGCCCTCGGCACGACCGATGGTGAGGTGATCCGTGAGCGGAACCACCACCTCCTGGCCGTCTTCGAGAACAAAGGTCAGTTTTGCCATGTCTATTGATTGGCTCGTGGGCTTGGCGAACGCAAGGTGAATACGCCCGGAAAGCCCGCCACGATGCGCGGGCTTTGGTTCGGAGGCAGGACAGACGGCCAGCATTTGGTGCCAGCATTTGGTGCTTGTCGCGCACTTGGTTTTCCGCTGAACTTCATTGAAAGCTCCCCCCTGCCACGGCAGTTACCATGTGCCCACTTTTGGGACCGGCCCATTCGTCATTCGTCATTTCTGATTTCGTTATTCTCCAATGTCTCTCGCCCGCTTCGCTCTTCGCCATCCCTGGACTGTCCTCGTCGCCGTGGTGGCGGTTTGCCTGGGGGCGTGGATCGGGCTGCAACGGATGACGCGGGACATCTTCCCGCCGCTGGGCATCCCGACGATCTATGTGGCGCAGCCCTTCGGCGGCATGGACCCGCTGCAAATGGAAGGCTACCTGACTTACCGCTACGAGTACCACTTCCTCTACATCGCGAACATCGAGCATGTGGAGTCGAAGTCCATTCAGGGCGCGTCAATCATGAAGCTGCAGTTCCATCCCGGCACGGACATGAGCCAGGCGATGTCCGAAACAGTGGCGCAGGTGAATCGCAGCCGCGCCTTCATGCCGCCGGGCACGGTGGCACCGTTCATCATGCGTTTCGACGCGGGCAGTGTCGCAGTGGGGCATCTCGTTTTCTCCACGGATGACCCGAACATCACACTCGGGCAGATGCAGGATCAGGCGCTGAACAAGGTGCGCCCCGCCTTTGCCACGCTGCCCGGCGTGTCTGCGCCGCCGCCCTTCGGCGGCAGTTCGCGTGGTATCATCGTGAACGTGAACCCGGACCGCATGAAGGCTTACGGCTTGTCGCCGGATGACATCGTGCAGGCGCTGGCGAAGGGGAATCCCATCAGCCCCTCAGGCAACATGAACCTGGACGGCAAGTATCCCATCGTGGCAACGAACGCTATCGTAACGAACGTGAAGGATCTGGAAGCCGTGCCGCTGAAGCGCAGCGACAAGGGCGCGGTCTTCGTGCGTGATGTCGCCACCGTCTCCGATGCCGCCGACGTGATCACCTCGTATGCTTTGGCGAACGGCAAACGCACGGTGTATCTGCCCGTCACCAAACGTGCCGAAGCCTCAACGCTCGAAGTGGTCAAAACGGTGCGTGCGGCGATCCCAGAGTTTCAAAAGCTGCTGCCAGAGGGCCTCAAGGTCAGCTTTGAATTCGACCAGACGCCAGTGGTGAACCGCACCATCGACGACTTGCTCAAAGAAGGCGGCCTGGGCGCGATTTTGACCGGTTTGATGGTGCTGCTCTTTCTGCGGGATCTGCGCACGGCCTTCATCGTTGTCATCAACATCCCGCTGTCACTGCTCGCTGCCTCATTCGGCTTGTGGATCACGGGTCAGAACATCCACCTCATGACGCTCGGCGGCATGGCGTTGGCGGTGGGCATTCTCGTGGATGAAGCGACGGTGACGGTGGAAAACATCCACACGCATCTCGCGCGCGGCAAGTCACTGGCCCGTGCCGCGCTGGATGGCACGCTGGAAACGACGCTGCCGCGACTGCTGGCGATGCTGTGCATCCTCGCGGTGTTCATTCCCGCCTTCTTCATGGTCGGCGCGGCGAAGGCGCTGTTTGTGCCGCTGGCGCTCGCGGTCGGCTTTGCGATGTTTGCCTCGTTCATCCTCTCCAGCACACTCGTGCCAGTGCTGTCCGTCTGGCTACTGCCGAAAAACCGGCGGCTGCAGGAGGAGCGGCTGGGTCTATTTGGCCGCAGCTACCAGGGTCTCGTCAAAGCGGCGGTCACGCTGCGCTGGATTCTCGTTCCGGCCTATCTCGGCGGTGCGGTGCTGATCATCGTCACGTTCGGCCCCTTCCTCGGCTCGGAGATTTTTCCGAAGACCGACGCCGGGCAGTTCGCGCTACGTTTCCGCGCGCCGAGCGGCACGCAGGTGGCCATCACGGAAGGCATCGCGCAGAAAATCCTCGCCACCATCGCCACGGAGGCGGGCGGTAAGGACAAGATCGACTTCAGCATCGGCATGGTCGGCGTGCATAACTCGAGCTACCCGGTGAACCTCGTGCATCTCTGGAATGGCGGCCCGGAGGAAGGCTGGCTGGCGGTGCAGATGAAGCCCGGCTCCGGCGTGCGCATCGAGCCGTTTCAAGAGCGCCTGCGCGAGATCTTTGCCAAAGAACTGCCGAATGTGCGCCTCTCCTTTGAGCCAAACGACATCGTCAGCCGTGTGATGAGCTTTGGCTCGCCCACGCCGATCGAAATCGCCGTCAGCGGCCCCAGTTTGCCGCTGAGCAAGGAGCACGCCGAGAAGCTGCTCGCCAGGCTCCAAGACCAGCCCAGATCGG
>JBDNIB010000933.1:0-9334 GCA_041688535.1 Prosthecobacter sp. | reverse complement strand
GTGTAGCGCGGAATTCCGATTCCGCGAAGTGATCGACTCGGAATCGGAATTCCGAGCTACAGGAAGGCACCGCAGTCTGCCCGACCACGGTTTGAGTTCCACCTCAGCCGCGTTAAGACGACGCGGGTTCGCTTTTCTTCGGCTCGCGGAAGAACAAGACGAATACGATGAGCACTGCGACCGCGATCCACGCAGGGGTGCTCCAAATCGCTGCCCAGTCGTGCGTGATGTCGCCATTGGGCGTGGCGAGTTTGTGCATGTCCATGACACGCCCGGCCAGATAGGTTCCCACCAGCGAGCCGAAGCCCCAGAGGATGATGGCAATGAGCCCCTGCGCGGCACCACGGATGCGTTCGTTGGCTTCACCATCGACGTAAAGTTGGCCGGCGATGAAGAGGAAATCGTAGCAGATGCCGTGCAGCAGGATGGCACCGAAGATGAGCACGGTGCCGGTGCTCGATGCGCTGGCACTGAGCATGAAGTAGCGCACGACCCAGGCGAGGATGCCAAGGAAGATCGTCTTCTTGTAACCGAGCTTGTTGAGCATCAGTGGCAGCAGGATGAGGAAGATCACATCGGAGACCTGCGCCAGCGTCATCTTCTGCGCCATGTCCTCCCACTTCAGTTGCGTGAGGTAAGTACCCAAGTTCACAAAGTAGAAGTAGAGCGGGATGCAGATCAGGAACATGCACAGGAGAAAAATAGCAAACGCGGGCTTTTTCAGCAGCGCTAGGGCATCAAGTCCGAGCACCTCGCCCAGCGGCACGTTCTGGCCCTTCTTTTTCGGCGGCGTGTGCGGCAGCGACAGCGCGAACAGGCCAAACACCATCGAGGTGCCACCTGCGATGTAGTATTGCACGGTGGACTGCTCCGCCTTCAACTGGCTGAGCACCACACCACCTGCGATCCAGCCCACGGCGGAGAAAATTTTCACGAAGGGGAAATCCTTTTTCGCATAGGCTAGATGCGTCATGGAGACCGAGTTGCCCAAGGCGAGCGTCGGCGCGTACAGCGTGCAGTAGAGGATGAGCGTCGGATACACGCTGCCAAAGGTGTGCAGACGCGGGATGAAGAGCATGACCAGTCCGCCCGCGATACCGAGCACGGCGATGATTTTTTCCGAGGCAAAGAAGCGGTCAGCGATCAAACCGACGATGAAGGGCGAAAGGATGGCTCCCCACGCGAACGCGCCATACGCGAGGCCGATCTGCTCGCCGCTGAAATTCAACGTGCCGAGGTAGGCACCTAGCGTCATGTACCAACTGCTCCAGATGAAGTACTGGAGAAACATGAAGATGGAGAGCTTGATCTTGAGCTGTGTTTGCATGGTGTGTTGGATTGAAAGGTTACTTCATGCCGTCAGCGGCACCCCAGGGTTCTAGGTTGCGGAGCTGGCGTGATTGCAGTTCGGCGTAGCAGTCGGGCAGGTCGAAGTGTTTCAGGACATGCGGCAGCATCACCGCGTAGGGCCAATGGTAGTCGTCGTGAATGGCGAGGTCGTGATAGGACGTGAGCGCATGCTGTAGCGTCACTTGTTTCACATCCTGGTTCAGTAGCGCGGCGAAGGCGGCGGGCAATGCGCCCCAGCCTTTCCCGGCGAGATGAATCTCGCTGTGACCAGCAGCGGCGAGCAGTTGCAGGACACGCAGCACGTCGAAGGTGCGCTGGCCCAGCAACGGGCGGTCGAGCATGAGACCATACGCGGCGTAGAAGTAGTGGCTGCCATAGCGTGCGAGGAATTGATTCGTGCCGCAGGTGTCGGGCTGGGATTCGCCACAGCCGCGCACGTCGCAGGCAAAGAACGCGGCATCAGGGTGCGCGGCGATGAGTTCCTGCACCAGCGGATCGTCCCGCAGTTCGGCATCGGCAGAGCGGTGTGAGATGTAGAGCACGGCCTTGCTCAAACCACGCGGCAGGCGCGAAGTGAGCGTTTCCTCGCTCAAGCGAGTGACCAAGGCGTGAATCTCCGGCTCGGTTTCGACGGCGTAGGTGCAGTAGGCTTTGCTGGGATACTTGCGCACACCCGCGCTGCGTAGGATGCGATAATCCGGCGGCGTTTCAGGCAATGCGCGCAGTTTCAAAACGGTACGCGCGGCTTGTTGCAGCGCCGTTCCCTTGAGCGGCTGGCGTTTGGCGGCGAGCGCCTCCGCTTGATCGCGGGTGAAGGACATCAGCGTGCGGGAGCCGATCTCCGCGACCTGACCGCGTGGCGTGCAGAGCAGATCCGCGTCTTTTTCGATGGTGATCGCCGGTTCCGTGGCAGCAGCAGGCACGCCGCTGGCCTTGCCGAAGAAACGATACATCGCCTCGCGGTTCGACTGCGTGTAGCCATGCGGATCGGGGCCGATGTGAAGCTGGATATTCTCCGGCTTGCCGAGCAACGTGTAAAGGCGCTTGAGGCGCTCGTAGCTTTCGGTGGAACCACGATTGTCGAAGTAATCCTTCTCCTGCGCCATGATGATGACCGGTTTTGGCGCCATCGCCGCCAGGAAATCGCAATGATCGAGATCAAGCGCGAGCACCTGCGGCGGACATTGCTCCGTGTCCTGCGGCAGCTCGTTCTCCGCATCGCGGCGGAAGGTCGTTACAAAGCAGGACGGCGCGGCCATGGTGAAGCGCGGCTCCAACCCGCACAGCCACGTCGTCTGCGTGCCACCGCCGGAGTTGCCGGTGATGCCGAGGTGCTGCGAGTCAATCTCCGGGCGCGTGAGCAGGTAATCGAGTGCGCGCATGGCATCCCACGCGAACCAGTTGCCGAGAAACTCGCCAATGAGCGCCTGATGATTGCCCATCTGGTTGTGCTCCGAGGTGCCGCCACCGAGACGCGAGCCGAGCTTCTCATTCAAGTACTGAAAGCGCTCGCCCTGGCCGGGCGGGTCAATGATGAAGCAGGCCTGGCCCTGCCGTGCGAGTCCCTGCGCAAAACTTTGATACGCCTCCGCTGCCTTGCCATTGAGCGAGTGGCCGCAGACACCGATCACGCCGGGGATCGGCCCTTTGCGGTTCGTCGGCAGATACAGATTTCCGGTGACGTGATAGTTCGGCCGGCTCTCAAAGAGGATGTTCTCAATGTGGTAACCGTCACGCTCCAGCGTCTTCGTGATCTTGGCGTTCAGCGGCGTTTTCTCCGGCACTGGGCCGAAGGCTTGGCGAATGCGCTCCTGCACGGACTTCACATAGGCCTCGGCATCCGCCTTCGTCTTCAAGGCATCACGCCGCGCATTGCCACGCGTCTCGGCGGCGCGCACTTCCGTCACCAGCCATTCCTGCAGCATGCGGGGGAAGCGATTGAGCTGTGGCAGCGTTCCCACTGCGGTGGTGGTACTCTTGGCGGTTTGCGCGGCGGCCGTGCCGGGGCTGCTAAAAAACGTCTGCGCCAAGGGCCAGCTCATCAATCCCAGGCCGGCAGTTTGCAGAAAGTCACGTCGGCGGGGCAGGGGAGAGGAATCCATGAGGTGAAGAATATCGGCAGGCTGCGGCGTTTCTTTCCCATGCCTGCACTTGTCTCGCCCAATCGCCGTCAATTTCTTCAATCCGCGGTTCCATTCATCGTCTCCGCCACCACTCTCGGGCGAGCAGGAGCGGTTTCACCGAATGGGAAAGTACGTCTCGCCTGTATCGGTGTGGGCGGTCAGGGCACGAGCAATCTGCGCGCCCTGATGGCCGATGAGCGTGTGCAAATCGTCGCCGTATGCGATGTGGATGCGCAACGCGGTACGGCAGCGGCAAAGCTCGCCGGATTGCAGGCGGGCGATGTGTATCGCGACTTCCGCGAGGTGCTGGCGCGCAGCGATGTGGACGCGGTGATGAACGCCACGCCGGATCACTGGCATTCGAATGTCGCCATCGCCGCCGCGAAGGCCGGGAAGGATTTGTATTCAGAAAAGCCGCTCGGCGCGAGCATCGTCGAAGGCCGTGCGATCTGTCGGGCGGTGGCGGAAAACAAGCGCGTGCTGCAATGCGGCACTTGGCGGCGCTCAGGCATGAAGGTCCGCATGGCCTGCGAGCGCGTGCGCAACGGCTACATCGGCGACTTGCAGGAGATCGAGATCGGCGTGCCGGGAACCTTCGTCGTGCGCGGTGGCTTTACCGGCACCGAAGCACCGGAGCCGGTGCCTGCGCATCTGGATTACGCCATGTGGCTCGGCCCGGCGGCGGAGCGGCCCTACACAGCGGCACGCTGCCATTTCAACTTCCGCTGGATCGAGGAATACGCGCCCGGCTACATCACTGATTGGGGCGCGCATTTCCTCGATGTCGCGCAATGGGGCGCGGGCATGGATGACACGACACCGACGGAGGTCCACGCCACCGAAGTGAAACGCCGCAGCGCTGGCATCTACGATGCCGCCGAGGGCTTCCGCATCGAGTATCGCTACGCGAATGGTGTGCGCGTCGTCATGCTCAGCACAGACGACAAGACGAAGTGGGGCACCAAGTTCATCGGCAGCGAAGGCTGGATCTTCACCGAGTCGGAAACGCTCAAAGCCAGTTCCGATGACATCCTGCGCGTGAAGCTCAAGGACAGCGATGTGAAGCTCTTCGAATCAAAGAACCATCATCGCAACTTCATCGATGCCGTGCTCTCACGCGGCCGCACGGCGGCTACCGCCGAGATCGCCCAGCGCGCCGCCACCACCTGCCACATCGGCGCGATTTCCGCCGTGTTACAGCGTCCGCTGAAGTTCGACCCGCAGGCCGAACGATTTGAAGGCGACGATCAGGCGAATCAGATGCTGCTGCGGCCGATGCGGGATGCATGGAAGCTGGCGTAGCATGTAGGTTCCCCCCATTCCGTGCTTGCCTGTTCACCCGTCTTTTCGTAAAAGACAGTCCGTATGGCCGACGACTCCGCCCCCTCCGCCCCCGCATCCCCTACGTCAGAGACTCCACCCCCGCGCACCACGGGTGGCGGGCATTTCCGTTGGGAGCCGCCGACGGCGGAAGAACTTCAGGCTGCGATGCCGGGCTACACCATTGAAAAGCTGCTCGGTCGCGGTGGCATGGGGGCCGTGTATCGCGGCGTGCAGATGAATCTGGACCGCCCCGTCGCCATCAAGATTCTGCCTCCGGGTGTGGAGAAGGAAGACCCCAGTTTCGCGGAGCGTTTCAAGAGTGAAGCTCGCCTGATGGCAAAACTTATGCACCCAGCGATCGTGGCCGTATTTGATTTCGGCAGCACCACGGACGGTCAGCTTTACTTCGCCATGGAGTATGTCGATGGCAGCGACGTCTCGCAGATGATCCGCGAGCAGGGGCGGTTGCAGCCCGACCACGCGCTCGCCATCACCGCGCATGTGTGTGATGCGCTCACCGCCGCGCACAAGCTCGGCATCGTGCATCGCGACATCAAGCCGGCCAACGTGCTCCTCAATCACGAAGGGCAGGTGAAGATCGCAGACTTCGGTCTCGCGAAGATCGACGATCCCAGCCAGCACGGCATGACGAAGACCGGCTATGCGATGGGCACGCCGGATTTCGTGTCGCCTGAGGCACTCATGCTCGGCACGGCGATTGATGGCCGCGCGGACATCTATGCCGTGGGCGTCATGCTCTATCAGATGCTCACGGGGAACATCCCGCGTGGCGCGTACAAAACGGCCAGTGCGCTGCGACCCACGCTGGACCCGCGCTACGATCCCATTATTTCCAAGGCGATGCAGTATGATCGCGAAGAGCGCTACCAGAGCGCAGCGGAGATGCGGCGTGATCTGGATGTCATTCTCACCGTGCCCTTCGTGCAGCAGGACGTGCCTGCCGCCGCTGCCGTGCCCGTCTCGCAGGTGGCGCAGATGCCCGCGCAACGCAGCGCCGCGCAGAAGCCCATGGGCAAAGCGCCGCAACCTAAAAGTACGACGGGCACTCCTGCCCGTCAGGAAGCCGCAGCCGCAGGCAGGAGTGCCCACGGTACTTCCCAAGCACCGAAATCGAACACCACGCTCTACGCCATCCTCGGCATCGCCGCCGTGCTCGCCATCGGCGCGTTCGTGATGTTCAGCGGTGGCAAGAAACCCGCGCCTGCAACTGCGGCAAAGCCATCCGTCGCTGATAAGACGCCAACCACATCGCGACCTCCCGTCCAAGTGGCCAAGGAGGTCAAACCTGTGCCCGCCGTCATTCCCCAGGGCGCGCTGGAGTTTCAGGGGTCGAAATACCAACTCGTCATCAAGGCGGACCAGCCGGCCTGGCAGAAGTGCAAGGCTGAGGCGGAAGCAATGGGTGGTCATCTGGCTGTCATTAACTCAGAGGCCGAGAATGAATGGATTTTGAGGACTTTTGGCTCCGCGCTGACCACCGGTTCGGCACAGTTGTGGCTAGGAGCCATGAGAGGAGGCAAGGATGCCGAGTGGGAGTGGGTTACGGGGGACCCCTTCGAGAAGACATTCTGGATGAGCGACAAACCAAACGCGGGTAAAGATCAGGAATCGCAGTGGATGAGTCTGCTGCGTCGTCACTCGGGCGAGCTGGGTTGGAATAGTGTCGTGGCCGGTGATTACAGAGGAAACGACCGCCCGAATTTAAAGGGTTTCATCGTTGAGTGGGATGGTGCCAAAAGCACGATCCCAGCCGCTTCCACCACGGCACCTCCCACCGATGGCTGGCAGCCTCTCTTTGAAGAAGTGTATTGGCAGAAGAACGAACCCGGCAAACGTGAGTTCAAAGACGGCCGCAAGCACCTCCTGGGCATGAGCATGTCCAAGGCGCTTCCCTCAGCCGATGGGGCCATCCGCGTTCGCATTCACTTCCAGGAGGGATCCAGGAGTATGGCCCTGGCCGCACGTCGCATAAGCACGGAGGAGGAGTACAAGGTCAATGTGAGCAACGGCACCACCGAGACACTCGGTTCCGTCGGCGCAGGGGGCAAGACGCTCGACACCCTCGGCAAGCATGACTTGCCCAAACCCCTTCGGCCTGGTGACAGCCTGCTGCTCGAACTGCAGGCGCAAGGCGACCGCCTCACCGTCTCCTTGGACGGAGCCGTGGTCATCCAGGCCCGCGACTCCCGCTACGCCGGTCCCGGGCAGTGGGGCATCCTGGCAGACGACGGCTACTTTGAGTCCGTCGAAGTGCGAACCGGTTTTGCCAAGTCTGCCGTTCCCGCGTCTCCCAGTCTCCCCATCTCCAAGCCTTCCGAGCCGGAGTCTTCACCCGCTCAGCGCGCTTTGTTTGACGGGAATACTTTCTCCGGCTGGCATGGCCTGGGACAAACAAGTGCGCCAGCTACATGGCGCATCGCGGAAAGTGCCATGGTCGGCAGCGGCAGAGCCGTTCTGGTGACCGATGAGGCATTCGATGATTTCGATTTCTCGCTGGAATGGCGCGTGGGGCCGCAGGGCAATGGCGGCATCGTTTTCCTCCTTCCCGAAACCGAGAGCGGCGGCCAGTTCGACACCACCCGGCCTGAGTTCAACCTCATGGACGATTCCATGGATGCGGAAAACAGGAGCGGCTCGCTCTTCGGTGTCCAGGAAACCACCAGCACGACGGCGGTGAAGCCGGTGGGCTCATGGAACTCCGCCCGGCTCGTGAAGCGCGGTGGCAAGGTGGAGCACTGGCTCAATGAGCAGCTTGTGTGCTCCTACGATTTGAACGACCCCGCCACCCGTGAGCGCTGGAAGGGCACCAAGCTTGGCAGGAATGCTGGATACGCTTCGGGATCAGGTGGACGCATCGGACTCCAAGGCTGGACTGGAGAAGTGGCTTACCGGAAGGTGATGCTGCGCAGTCCTGCTGCCAATGCGGCTGTGCCATCGTCTTCCTCTTCCACATCGGTCCCTCCCTCCGCCTCGCGGCAACTCCCTCCCGAGCTCGCCGCGCTCGATGACCAGTTCGTCGCGCTTCAGAAAGAGCGCGTCATCGCGCCGTTCGCGGCGGAAGTGGCGAAGCTCAAGGCCGGTTATCTCGGGGGTATGGACCGCGCCATCGCCAGCGAAAGGGCCGCTGGTCGGCTTGATGGCATCCTCGCCCTGGAGGTGGAAAAGAAACTCCTCACCGCCGGGCAGCCTGTCCCAGAGTCGGACGACGCCAAGACCCCGGACTCTCTCAAGGCCCTGGGCAGCATCTACCGCAGCGCGCACGCCAAATTCACCGCCACCCGCGCCGCGAATCTCCAGGCCCTCACTGACCCGCTGGAAAAACGCCTCGCCCAAATGGAGACCGACTTCACCAAAGCCGACCGCCTGGGCGATGCCGAGACCGTGCGCAGTTATCGCGACGCGCTCGCAGAGTCAGGTAGGGCGGATGGTCCTCCATCCGCCGTCGCGGCGTCACAGACGGCGCTTGGAGGACCAAGCGCCCCACCTCCGAGCACGACGCTAAATCCCGCCGCCATGCTCGCCCTCAAAGACGGCATCACCAACACCCTCGGCATGAAGTTCCTGCCGGTGAAAGGCACGGAGGTGCTCTTCTGCATCCATGAAGTGCGCTATAAAGACTACGCGGCCTATGCAGCCGAGTCCCAAGGCGTGGACGGCGGGTGGAAAAACCAAACAATCGACGGCTACGCCATCACCGAGCGCAACGAAGACCATCCGGTGATAAGTGTGCGCTGGGAAGACGCGCAGAAGTTCTGCGCCTGGCTGAGCAAGAAGGAAGGCAAGCTCTACCGCCTGCCCACGGATGAAGAATGGAGCTACGCGGTAGGCATTGGCCGTGATGAGAAGCGCAAGAAAGGCATGACGCCTTCCCAAGTGCCGCAGGTGCCGGATGAGTTCCCCTGGGGTGGTGACTTCCCGCCGAAGACGAAAGACCAAGCCGGGAACTACAGCGATGACAGTCGCAAAGCCAAAGCTCCGCGTGCTGGCGTCCAATACATCGAAAACTACGATGACGGCCATCCCACCACGGCCCCGGTGATGAGCTACCAGCCGAACAAGCTGGGCCTCTACGACCTGGGCGGCAACGTGTGGGAGTGGTGTGAGGACTGGTATGACAATGCGCAAAAAGAACGCGTGTTGCGCGGCGGCTCCTGGGGCAACCACGAGCGCGGCCCTCTGCTCTCGTCCAACCGCTCTCACGTCACGCCCACGGGTCGCAGCCTCAGCGGCGGCTTCCGGCTGGTGTTGGTCGTTTCGTCGTCGGCTCCATGAGTGGCTCTGATTACCCTCTGACCTCTGGCCCTTTTACTCTTTATACCTGCGCGCAGCGCAGCGCTCCAGATGCCTGGCAAAGAGGGTGAGTTTGGGTCAAAGACCGACTGCGGTGCATCGAAGACTGGCTGCGAAGCCGCGAAGCGAAACCCTCGATCCGCTGCGCAGCCAGGCTGGCTATCCTCCAGCAGAAGCCGCCATCGCCGCCTTCCAGCAAGCCCGGCCTGAGGTGACGGTGAGGCGGT
>JBDNIB010000932.1:0-3029 GCA_041688535.1 Prosthecobacter sp. | reverse complement strand
TCAATCTGGCTCCGACATCCAGCACCACGACGACGCTGGTACTCTGCGACGCGCTGGCGATGGCGCTGCTGGAGGCGCGTGGCTTTCAGTCCGAGGATTTCGCTAGGCTGCATCCCGGCGGCTCGCTGGGCCGGGCGCTGCTCACGCGGGTGAGCGATGTCATGCGCAGCGGCAGCCAGCTCGCGATGATCCAGCCGGAGACACCCGTGCGGGAGGCCCTGCAGGCCATGACCAAGGCTCGCAGCGGTGCCGCCGTTGTCGCCAACGCTGACGGCACGCTCGCCGGTGTCTTTACGCATGGCGATTTCGTCCGCGCCTTCCAGCGTGACAATGCCATCGCCGACCAGCCCGTGCGCGCCCTCATGACGCCCAATCCGGTGAGCATTCAGGCCGACAAACTTGCCGCCGAAGTCCTCGCCACGCTCGAAAAAAACCGGGTCGATGACATTGTCGTCGTCGATGCCCAAGGCAAACCCGTCGGCATGGTGGACACGCAGGACCTCACCCGGCTGCGCATTGTTTGAGCGCGGCGGTTTAAAAATCCGTCACTTCTCGATAATGCCGCACGCGGTAGCCGCGCTGGCGTAGCAGCTCGATCAGGCCTGTGTCCGCGGTTAAATGACCCGTGCCCACCAGCACCATCACCTTCTCGCCCTTTTTGAGCATCTGCTCCAGCCGGTCCATCCAGGAGAGGTTGCGGGCGGTGAGAAAGAGGTTCATCAGGTCGGGGTATTTTTCCGCCTCGCGGAACAGCATCTTCTGCAGGGTGTCCAGCTCGCCGTGCTTCCAGGCATGGATCATCTTTTCGAACTCCTCTGCCACGGAGCTGATCTCGCCCAGCGTCTGCTCCAGCAGCTCGCGCTGCTGCTTGTCGCTCAGCGCGGCGAAGAGCTGGATTTGAAACTCCACGCTTTCCAGCCCTTCCGCCGGCTTGTCGTCTTTTTTTGCCCGCTCCTCAAAGTAGCTGTCCACGCCCTTATCGGGCTTCGCGCCGAGTGCCGCGTATTCCTTCGTGGTGATCAGCAGCGCCGCGAACCACGGGCGGAAGCGGTTCATCGAGGAGGCGTCCACGCCGTTTTTGGCCGACCATTGTTTCACCGCCGCCCAGGTTTCCGGACTCACGTTCGCCTCCAGCGAGGTATCTGCCGAATACATGCCGAGCTGCGACATCCGGCTGGTCAGCTCCGGCCCCGAGGCCGCGCCGGGGGGCAGTTCCAGCACGAGCTTGTTTGAATAGAGGTACGCTGCCTCGTAGCCCGGCGCCAGCGGGTAATCCTGCTCCCGCAGGATGTGAATCGTGCCGCAGAGGTAGAGACGGCCGCCGTTCGGCCCGTCCACCACCCACACGCTGCCATCGCCATCACCATCGGTCACAAACGCCTCGGCATCGGGCTGCGCCGCGGTGTTTGCGGCCTCACGACCGCATGCCGTCGCCAGCACGCACAGCGTGAAGGCGAAGAGGAGTCGAAGGTTCGGCATCAGGAGCGACTCAAACACGCGGCGGCAGCGGGATGCAACTTTAAACCAGCACCGGCTTCACCACGCTGCCATGCACATCTGTCAGCCGGAACTGACGGCCTTGGAAGCGGAAGGTGAAGCGTTCGTGGTCGATGCCGAGCAGGTGCAGCAGTGTGGCCTGGAAATCGTGAACGTGGACGCCGTCCTTCGCGACGTTGAAGCCGAACTCGTCGCTCTCGCCGTAGGTCATGCCGGGCTTCACGCCGCCGCCGGCCATCCAGATCGTGAACACATACGGATGATGATCGCGGCCCCATTGCTTGGTGTCCTCGATCTTGCCCTGCAAAAACGGCGTGCGACCAAACTCACCACCCCAGATGACCAGCGTGTCGTCCAGCAGTCCGCGTTGCTTCAAATCCTTCAC
This sequence comes from Prosthecobacter sp., assembly GCA_041688535.1. Lineage (GTDB taxonomy): Bacteria > Verrucomicrobiota > Verrucomicrobiia > Verrucomicrobiales > Verrucomicrobiaceae > Prosthecobacter. The sequence goes on along the minus strand of JBDNIB010000932.1, from coordinate 1,147 downwards.
CAGCGCGGCGCTCGGTGCATCAGTGTCGGTGGCTTGAATCTTGAGCTGCGTGTTCAGATTGCGATGCTGATCCCAGCCCGCGTGCATGAGCTGCACAAAGCGCACGCCACGCTCCGCGAGCCGACGTGCCATGAGGCAGTTGTAGGCGTAGCTGCCCTGCCGCATCACGTCCGGGCCGTACATGTCGAGGATGTGCTGCGGCTCGTCGGAGAAATCCGTCAGCTCCGGCACGCTCGTCTGCATCTTGTAGGCCATCTCGTATTGCGCGATGCGCGTGGCGATCTCGGGATCGCCAAAGTCCTTCAGCTTCATCTCGTTCAGGCCCGCGATGCCGTCGAGGATTGTGCGCTTCACCGCGCGGCTCATGCCGTCGGGATTGCTCAGGTACAACACCGGGTCGCCACTGCCGCGAAACTTCACGCCCTGATACTTCGACGGCAGAAAGCCGCTGCCCCAGTAGAAGTCATAGAAAATCTGGCCGCAGCTCGCCTCCTTGTCGCGCGAGGTCATCACCACAAACGCCGGCATGTCCTCCGCATCACTGCCGAGACCATAGCTCAGCCACGAGCCAATCGCCGGACGCCCCGCCTGCTCGCTGCCCGTCATGAAAAACGTGATCGCCGGCGCATGATTCACCTGCGTCGTGTGCAGCGACTTGATGAAGCACAGTTCGTCCGCGATCGCCGCCGTGTGCGGCATGAAATCGCTCACCGTCGCACCGCTGTGGCCGTGGCGTGAAAAATTCGAGATCTCGCCCAATATCGGCCGCGCCGTCTGTCCGCCCGTCATCGTGCTGAAGCGCTTCCCCGCCGCGACGCTGTCGGGAATCTGCGTGCCGTGCATCTTTTTGAGCATCGGCTTGTGATCAAACAGGTCCACATGCGACGGCGCTCCGTTTTGCAGCAGATAGATCACCCGCTTCGCCTTCGGCGCGAAATGCGGCAGCGCCGGGGCCAGCGCATCCGCCATCTGCGCCGCGAAGCCCTCTCGCGTCAGCAGCGATCCCAGCGCCGCACCACCAAGGCCCAGCGCCGACTTCCCAAACAAGGAGCGGCGAGTCAGGTGGAGACGATTGGCATCGAATGGATTCATGGGCGGTGATTTCTACGAGTGACAAAGCCGCGCCTTTCCAGCATCATCCATTCAC
>JBDNIB010000931.1:0-7010 GCA_041688535.1 Prosthecobacter sp. | reverse complement strand
GCGCGTGCCAGCCATCGCCGGCATTGATGACGCTGGCGCGGGTGTTTTTGGCGATGAGGTTCGGCGTGCCGGCCTGCTTGTGCCGCACGACGATGTAATCGACCCGCATGGCCTCCAGCGTCTCGACGGTGTCCAACACGGATTCGCCTTTCACCACACTGCTCGATTCGATGTCAAAGTGCGTCACGTCAGCGCTGAGGCGGCTGGCGGCGACTTCAAAGCTGGAGCGCGTGCGCGTGGAGGGCTCGTAGAAGAGCGTAAGCATCGTCCGCCCCTTAAGCGTGGGCACCTTCTTCACGCTGCGTTTGAAGAGTTCCTTGAACGGCACGGCGTTGTCGAGCACGAACGCGATTTCCTCATCTGTAAGCGAGGCGATGTCGAGGAGGTCTTTGCGCGGGGTCATCTCGTTGAGGCTTGGGTTTGCACGGTGCAGGAATCCTGGCCGTCCACTTCTTCAAAACGCACCGCCACGCGCTCGCCTGGAGCCAGCGTGACCTTGAGGGCGGAAAAATCCGGCTGCACGGGGAACTCACGCCCGCAGCGGTCCACCAACACAGCAAGCTGCACGCGTTTTGGGCGGCCAAAATTCAGCAGTTCCTCCAGCGCAGCACGCACGCTGCGGCCGGTGAAGATAACCTCGTCACAGAGCACGACGTTGAGATCGTCGATGTCGAAGGCGATGTCAGAGCCCTCCAGCTTCGGCACCATCTGAAAGGTGCTCAGGTCATCGCGATACTGCGTGAGGTCGATGGTGCCCACGAACGTCTTCACCCCGCTTTTTTCGACCTCGGCAGCGATGCGCTTCGCCAACGGCACGCCACGCGTGAAAATGCCGACCAAGGCGATGCTTTCCGCGCCTTGATTCGCCTCCAGAATGTTTTTTCCCAATGCAGCGACCCCTGCGGCCATCTGGGCCGGGGTGAGGAGGGTGCGTTCGTCGGCGGGCATGGTAAAAAATCGTGCGCGGAAAGTCCGGCGAATCGCGGCCTTGTCAAATCAGCCCGTGTCCAAGGTTGCAAAGCAGCCGCGTCTTTGGTTTGATGGCCGCATGAAACGAATCCTCCGCCACCTGCTGGTGATCAGCCTCTGCACACCACTGGTCAGTTGCTCGATTTACCGCCAGTTGATCGGTTCATGCAAAACGAAGATCTCGATGCATGTCCAGGCCTCGGACACCGAGCACCCACGCGCCATCATGAAAGTGCCCATCGGCGGCAGGGTGATGACGTTCAAAAAAATCCCCGAGTTCAGCCATCACAGCCTGGCCGGATTTGAGGCGTTCCCGGCCGAAGACGGGCGGAGCCTTGGCCTGCTGCTCCAACTGGACGCGAAGGGCAAAAATGCGTTGGAGACTGTGTCGCGCATAGAACAGGGGCAGATACTGCTGACCTTCGTCAACGGTGTGCCGGTGGACATGGTGGAACTCGACCGTCCGATCACCGACGGAAAATTCACCATCTGGCAGGGGGTGTCCAAGGAGGCCGTGGACGAACTGGACAAATACTACCCCCACATTCAGTACATGAAATCCAGCTCCAAGTCGATGGACATGGTGCCTTCGACCTTCCTGATGAAGCTCAATGCTCGCGAGGAGGCCAAGAAACGCGAAGCCGCCGAGAAGGCCGCCAAAAAAGCCGCCGATCGTGATAAAGAGAAAGGCATCATCCGTGCCGCTCCCAAGACCAAGGAGATCCCGCTTGAAGGCTTCGAACCACCAGGCCGATGAACAAGCCCGTGCTCATGACACTGGTCGGCGGCTTGTTGCTCTCCTGGCATGCGGACGCACAAACCCTGGCGCTGCCCACAGGCAACCGTGCGCTGTTTGACCAGCCGGCGCAGTTTTTCCAGTTTGTGGATCGCACCTTTGAAGGTGCTAAAACCACACCGTGGGAGGGCGGTCAGTTTGGTTTCGTGCGCGATCCCCGCCGCATCGGCAAGAGCATCGCCTACGCGCGTTTTCATGAGGGACTCGACATCAAGCCGCTGCAACGTGATGCCAAAGGCAATCCGCAGGATGCGGTGTGCGCTATTGCCGACGGTGTGGTGGCCTACGTCGCTGCCAGCGCCGGCCTGAGCAACTACGGCCGCTACATCGTGCTGCGGCATGACTGGGGCCAGGGGCCGTTCTACTCGCTCTACGCTCACTTGAGCGTCGCCCATGTCAGCGCCGGGCAGCGGGTGCAGGCGGGCACGCCGCTGGGCATTTTGGGCTACACCGGCAGCGGCATCGACCAGCGCCGCGCGCATGTGCATGTGGAGCTGAACCTGTTTTTGAGCAGCCGCTTTGACGAATGGCATGCCACCAACTTCGCCACACCGAATCATCACGGCCTTCACAACGGCCTGAACCTCATCGGCCTGGATTTGCAGGCGTTTTACCTCGCGCAGCAGAAAAATCCGGCCATCAACGGGGCCGGTATCGTCCGCTCGACCGAAAGCAGCTATCGCGTGGCCATCCCAGGTGATGCCGCGATGGAGATCGTGAAAAATTACCCCTGGCTGCTAAATGGACCGCCGCCTGTGGGCAGACCCGCAAGCTGGGAGATCACCTTCAGCCGCTGGGGCCTGCCACTGGCCGTCAAAACCTCCACCAACCCTATTTCAATGCCCACCGTGACTTGGATAAAGGACGCGGGCATCCCGCACTACACGTACACCCGTGGCTGCGTGACCGGCAGTGGCAGCACCGGCAAGCTCACCACCGAGGGCCTGCGCTTCGTGAAGCTCGTCTGCGGCTGGTTTTGACTCGTTCGTAGTTCGGGCTTCAGCCCGTTCTGGCGAAACAGGCATGACGGGCTGAAGCCCGAACTACGAACTCAAGGCTCCTTCTCCGGCACATAAAACCGACCCATGTGCTGCAGAATCTTGTCGCGCAGCTCCTCGCCGTCGATTTCTCCATTGTGACGGAAGATCACCTCGCCTCCGGGGGCGACGACCAGCGTGTGGGGAATCGGGCCGGGCCATTCGGGATCGAGCGCCTGGATGAGCGCGTCTTGGCTCGCCTCGCTGAACACATAGGCATTGCCGTTGCGGCCTTCGGCTTTGAGCGAAGGCTTGAGCTTGTCCGGCACGATGGCGTTGTATTTCTCCAGGAACGCCTTCACCGCCGGCAGCTCCTTCGGATCATCCATGCTGATGCTGATGAACTCAAAGTCACGCAGTCCGAACTTGCGTGAGGTGGCGACGAGTTCGGGAAACTCCTTCACGCACGGCCCGCACCACGTCGCCCACACATTGAATAGGCGGACTTTTTTCGTGTCGTTCTGCCGCAGCGCGGCGATGCCCTTCGCATCGATCAATTCGACCGTCACCTCGCCTTTCTCCCACTTCTCATTGTCAGCGGCGAGCTGCCCGCGCTTGTCGATCCACTTGGTGGAGCAGCCATGCGGCTTCGTGACCGCCACCGGCACCGGCTGGCCTGCCAGCAGCGCCTCAATGGCATTGCGTGCGTCCGGTGCGGTCACGGTGGCGTCATCCGCATAGCGTGAGTCGTCCAACCGGCCCTGATAGCGCAGCTTGCGCTCCTGGTCGAAAATCATGACATGCGGCGTGGCTAGGCAGCCGTAGGTCAGCGACGTCTTCTGCGTATCACCATCGTAGAGATAGGGAAAATTGAAGCCCTGCTCCTTCGCGTGCAGCTTCATCTCGGGAAAGCTGTCATTGTACTTCGAGTAGCCAAGCTCATCGGGCCGCAATGCCGCAGGATCATTCGGATTGATCGCCACGAGCCGCAATCCCCTGCCCTTGTAGTCCTTCACCAGCCTTTTGATGCGTCCCTCGACCGCCTGCGAGGTCGGGCAGTGATTGCTGAGAAAAGCGACCATGAGCAGCTTCGCGTCCGCGTAGTAATTGAGCGTGTGCGTCTCCTCATCAACACCGATCAGCTCGAAATCCGGCGCGGCATCGCCGATCTGCAACTCATGAAAGCCCTCGGGCATGGCTGACTTCTTCGCCTTCGATGTTTGGGCATTCACGAAGGCGGGCAGCGAAATCGCCAGCAGGAAAACAGCAAGTGGGTTCATGGCATTGATCATTAGGCTTTGGCGACCTGGCACTGCCAGCACACCTCAAACGAGGCGGGATTCGATTCTTTGCACGAATCACAGCGCCACTCCTCGGACCCGCACGGCTCGGGAGAAAGGTGAACGCGCAGCAGGGCGCTCGCCTGGTCGAAATCGCCGTCGTTCAACAGACACAGCGTCCGCTGCAACGGCATGATGAAGATGTTGACCAGTTGCGCGGTCGTTTCATTGCGAATGAAGCAGCCGATGCCCGCCTCGTCGAGAATCGACTTGTAAAAGCCGAGCCGCGTGGAGTCGAGACTGGTCAGTAGATCGCGCATACAGAGTCGCCCTCACACTTCGAATTCATCCGCCGGATCAAACGGTGGCATGGGAATATTGATGATTTTCAGCTTGCCCACCGCCCGATGCACGCAGCCAGGGCGAATCATGACCGTGGTCATCGGTTTGAGCGGAATGATCTCGCCGTCGGCTTCGAGGTGGCCCTCACCTTCGAGGATGATGTAGATCTCCGTCATCTTCTGGTGGTAGTGCGCGCGGCTGTCCGCGTGGATGTCCGTGAGATGCACGGTGGCGAGTGTGTTCCAGTCCTCCTTGAACGCCCGCCGCGCCTGACCGCAGGGGCAGGGAGTCGGCGGAAGTTCATCGAGCTGGGCGACGGCGAAGCGGGGGGTGGTCATGGAACGACGAATGTGGAATGCAGAATGACGAAAGGCTACTGGCGGCGGTGTTCTTTCGCAAAGGTGCCCGCACCGCGGGCGGCGTGGAGGACATAAAGGATGCGGACGCCGGTGTTCTCCGGCAGCGGAAAGTAGTAGATGAGGTAGTTCGGATATGCGGTGACTGTGATCATGCGAATGCCTTTCAGAACGCGACGCAGTGGCGAGTACTCGGTGCCAGCGCCGGGATTCCGGGCGATGACATCATAGGTCGCGTCGATCTCCGCCAAGACGCGATCTGCCGCCATTTCATTGTCCTGGGCAAGGTAGTTGGCGATCTCCTGGATATCGACAGCCAGGACATCAGGATGAATGTCCAGCACGGACTCAGACATGAGCAGCGGTGCTCTGTGTCTTTCGGATGCTCGCTCTGGCTTTGTCCATCACCTCCCGCCGCCAGTCCTTTGAAAGCGGAACGAACGGTCCTTTCATGCGCTCCTCCAAGATGTCCTCCAGCGCCGTGCGTGCCGGATCAGCGGCGGGCTGCGCGTCGTGTTCAAGACAAAGCACGACGTAGGAGGACAGAAAGCCCTCAGGCGTCTGCTGCCGGCCCTCGGCCTTGCGGGTCAGAGCGGGCATGATCGTGTCGGGGAGATCAATGGTGAGCTTTGGCATGCGTGGAGCTTATCCTGCCGTGCGCCGGCTGGAAACCGCTTTTTAAAGCGCCGCCAGCGCTGCGGCGACCACTTCAGCCGTTTGTTCGAGATCGTCGCGGCTGTGGGCCATGCTGATGAAGCCGGTTTCGAACTGGCTGGGGGCGAAGTACACGCCGTGGTCGAGGCAGTGGTGGAAAAACTTCCGGAAGGCGGCGAGGTCGCTGGTTTTGGCGTCCTGGAGGTTGTGAACTTCCTTCTCGTTGAAGAACAGGCAGAACATGCTGCCACGGCGATACCAGCGGTAGTTAAGGCCTTTTTTCTGGAGCACGTCGAGCACGGCGGTTTCCATGATCTGGCCGAGGTTCTCGAGCAGCGCGTAGCCGTTTTTCTTCTCCAACTCACGAAGCTGCGCGAGACCGGCGGCGAGGGCGACGGGATTGCCACTGAGCGTGCCCGCCTGATACACTGGGCCGAGCGGCGCGAGCATGTCCATGATGTCGGCGCGACCACCAAAGGCGCCGACGGGCAAACCGCCACCGATGACCTTGCCAAGGCAGGTCAGGTCCGGCGTGATCTTTTCCAATTCCTGCACACCGCCTTTGGCGAGACGGAAGCCGGTCATGACTTCGTCGAAAATGAGCAGTGCGCCGTGCTTGGTCGTGATGTCGCGGAGTTTTTGCAGGAAGCCAGGTTTTGGCAGGATGAGGCCCGCATTCGCCGGATAGGGTTCAACGATGACGCAGGCGATTTCGTGACCTTGTTTCTCAAACAGCTCCTCCAGGGCCGCTTCGTCGTTGAAAGGCAGCACGCTGGTGAGTTCGGCAAAGGCACGCGGCACACCGGCGCTGTCGGGATGGCCATGCGTCAGCGCTCCGCTGCCTGCGGCGACGAGCAGGCTGTCGCTGTGTCCGTGGTAGCAGCCGTCAAACTTCACCAGTCGGTCGCGGCCGGTGAATCCACGCGCGAGGCGGATGGCGGACATCGTGGCCTCCGTGCCGCTGCTGACCATGCGCACTTTTTGAATGCTGGGCACCCATTCGCAGATCGTGCGGGCCATTTCGACCTCGTAGAGGTTCGGGATGCCGAAACTGACGCCTTCCTTGGCCGCGTTGTGAATGGCCTCGATCACTGGAATCGGTGCATGGCCGAGAATGGCCGGGCCCCAGGTGCCGACGTAGTCGATCATGCAGCGGTCATCCACATCGTAGATGCGGCAGCCTTTGGCGCGCTTCACAAAAAAGGGATCGCCGCCGACGTTGCGGAAAGCGCGCACGGGCGAGTTCACCCCGCCGGGGATGTACTGCTTGGCGAGGTCGAAAAGTTTGGTGGAAAGGGGTCCGTTGGGCATGGGGGAATTGACGAATTCAGAATGACAAATGACGAATTTTCGAGCAGAAGGGATACGCGGGGGATTTTGGGCGTCGAACAAAAGGTTGTCGCAGACCGTCCGAGTCGGGTATTCTCCGCCAAATCGCAGCCCCCCATGCCTATGAAAGCATTTTGCTCGCTCCTCCTTGCCCTGTTCGCCGTTCAGGCCGCCCAAGCACAGTTTGTCCCCTCGTCTTCGCGCAACAAATCGGCGCTACAAAGTCTGGAGCCAGGCACGTTCTCGGTGGAGGGCATGACCCCCAAGCCGATCGTGCTCAAGGTGCAGCTTGAGGCACCGATGTATC
>JBDNIB010000930.1:0-1876 GCA_041688535.1 Prosthecobacter sp. | reverse complement strand
GGAGGATCTGCGTTCGGCGCTCGCCGGGCTGGCGGATTCGACGGGGCCGGAATGGGCGGCCGTTTGCCTGGATTTCGCCCGTGTCATCGCCTGCCTGCAACTGCTCACGGACACCACTGTGTTCATTCTGCATGGGCCGCTGACCGCGTTGGGCGAGCGGTTTTGCGAAGCGATCATTCAGGGTATGCGCAGGCTGGCACCCGCCCTTGCTGGCAACCCGCTGAAACTGGTACCATCCACGCTGGGGGATGATGCCGGTGCGCTGGGGGCCGCATCCCTGGCCATGGAGGCTTGGTCCCCGGCTTAATTTTCATCCCACGCAGGCACAAAAAACCGGGTGGCAGGATCACTCCCGCACACCCGGTGAAGGGAACTGAGAATTACTTCTCCAGGTCCTCTTTAGCGGCTTTCCAGCCGGAAATGCCAGCGGAGAGGTGCTTCACGTTGGTGTAGCCGAGTTCAGCAGCCTTCTTGGCGGCGGCCTTGTAGGCGCTGCAAGCTGGGCCACCGCAATAGGCGACGACGAGGGCACCTTTGTCAGCAGGCAGGACGCTGGCGAGGTCTGCGCCTTTGCTGGCGAAGTCCACGGCTCCTGGCACATGGCCGTTGGCATAGGAGGCGGCACCATTCACGTCGATGACGGTGACTTTCTTGTCGGCGATGGCTTGCTTGAGGTCGGCGACGCTGATGTCAGGGAATTCAGCGGCGAAACCGGCGGAGGCGACGAGGGCGAAGGCGAGGGCGATGAGTTTTTTCATGATTGAATGATGGATAGGTTGAGTTTGGGTTTGCGCGGGTTGGGCTGTGCGCGGCAGCGACCCCGTCTTCCGGGGCAAAGGGTTCATGGCAGGGAGTGTAACAACCGTTTTGTGGCTTGGTTCTTTGTTAAGACGCCTAGGAAGGAGAGTTTATTCCCGGAAACAACAGCCGTGCCAAGCTGCGGACGCAGGATTGGCTCTGAGGAGATTGGGCAAAGGTGGCGGGTGTCGGCAAACTTCATGGCGCGTTTGTAACGTGTTGGAATACGTTCCGTTTAGTCAAAAGCTGCAATTTATTACAGCATCGGGATGAACAGCCGCGCAAAACCATTGCGCATCTGGTGCAGCAGCGGGGCGGCTTCCAGTGATTCCGTCGTCACCTCACGGCTCACCGCCAGCTTCGCCGCCATCTCCGCCGCCAGTCGTGCGCCGAGTTCGGCATCATGGCAGGCCAGATTGAACTCAAAATTCAGGCGCAGGCTGCGCGGATCCCAGTTGGTGGAGCCCAGGAAGGACCACATGCCGTCGATCACGAAGAATTTGGAGTGATCAAATGGCGCGGGTGATTCAAAAATGCGGCAACCCATCGCCAGCAGCTCCGGGTACAGCGTCTGCGCCGCCCAGGCCACCAGCGGGATGTTGTTCTGCGCCGGAGTGAGGATGGTCACCTTCACGCCACGGATCGCACACAGCCGCAGCGCGGCCATCAGTGTGGGTGGTGGCAGGAAATACGGCGTGATGATCTGTACCTCCTCATGCGCGGCATTCAGCGCGGCAAAAAAGGCTGCGGGCATCACCTCCAGATCTTCATCAGGACCGTCCACGATGCCGACCGCGCTGACCTGCCCGGTGGGCGGTAGCTCAGGGAACCAGCGCGGGCCATCCAGCACCTCATCCGTGCAGAAGGCCCAGTCCTCGGCAAACACGCGCTGAATCTGCGCCACCACCGGCCCCGTCACCGCGAAATGCAGATCATGCACCGGATGCGCCGGGTTGCGGGCCAGCATATTACCTTCGCGGATGTTCATGCCGCCGGTGAAGGCCACGGTGCCGTCCACCACCAGGATTTTGCGGTGGTTGCGCAGGTTCATGGTGATCAAGCGCAGGATCATGCGCGC
>JBDNIB010000929.1:0-6423 GCA_041688535.1 Prosthecobacter sp. | reverse complement strand
TCGTTTGAGACGGCCCAGGGGCTCTCCCGCTACCTGTTGCCGCTGCAGGTGGAGGCCGTGCTCGATGACTCGCGCTACCAGTATGACGAAAAATGCAACCGCTGCGGCTGGTCATGGACGATGGCCCTCAAAGATGTGCGCAGGCGCATCATGGTAAAAAATAGAGACTGTCTCTTCACTACTCAAAACTGGAACGGTGCGGTGGAATTTGGCCGCTACATTGAGCAGTGGCTCACGCTCTACGATCTCGGTCGGCATGTGATCTCGCGTGGCGAGGAATGGATCACGGTGCATCAGGACAACGGAAAGGGAGGCAAGGTCGCGGTGCAGGAAAAAGTCGGCGTTTATAAATTCGATGGGGGCTCGCGCATCATTCTATTTTCCTCATCCCCCTGGGCCATCCAAACATTTGAGGGAGATGTGCGCTGGGATGAGGCCGCATTCCATGAGCATCAGGAGCAAATGCACGCCGCACTGAGTACGCGTATTCAGTTCGGGTTTGACTACCACGTGTGGAGCGCGCACAACGGCATGAACTCCTGGTTCAATCAAGTTTTGGGCAAGATCGCACGGGCGCCTGGCTCCGGATGGAAATGCCGCAAAATCACGATCTATGACGTGATCGAACAGGGGCTGGTCGAGAAGATCAACGCCCGCAGTGGGATGAGCATGACGCGTGAGGAATTCCTCGCAGACTGCCGCCGTCGTGCGCTGACTCCAGCGATTTTTGCGGAGCGGTTTGAATGCAATCCCGCCGATAGCGGCAGCAGCATCGTGCCGTGGGGTGTCATCGAGTCGCGCAGAGACCAGGTCATCACTCGCGAGCATCTGCTCGATGCCGCCGTGCGCGATCTTTTCGGCCCGGCCGATGGCGACGAGAGCCACCGCGTTCGCGACATGAATGCGTGGATGTCCGCGCACTTCGGCCACGTCTTCGCGCAGCCCGCACACTACAGGATTGGGTTCGATGTCGCCGCCTCGGGGCAGGGCGATTTAGCCGCGTTTTGGATCGATGTAAAAACCGGCCCACGCTATGAGCAGCGCGCGTTATTGACGACGCAAACTGAGGATTGGCATTTTCTCAAGACGGCACTGTTTTGGTTCCTCGACCAGCCCGGCATGCGCGGTGCCGGAGACAGCACAGGCATCGGCAAACAAATTACCTGGGAGGCATCCCAGCGCTTCGCTGGCCGATTTATCGGCGTGCCGTTCACACCGACCAGCAAAGGCCGCATGGGCACGAGACTGATGACGCAGCTCCAATCCGGCGAGCGTCGTCTTGCCACCGGCCAGGATGACGTTGCGATGGATATTTACTCCATGCAAAAAAAGACGCAGGGCAGTCAGATTGCCTTCACCGCTACGACGAATCCGCTCAATGCCGCCAGCCATGGAGATATGGCCTGCGCCGCAATGTTATCACCGGAGATCGATCTCGACTACGGCGGCGATGCCCTCCCGCCGCACCCATTCAGCCTCTCCCAGCGATCACTTCGTTCCCGCGCAGCTCGTCGCCAGCGCAGTTGCTGGGGCTGACCAACACGCTTGGATTCCGTCACCGAACGACAAGGTATGCCAGCCCAAGGGCGAAATAAAATCATGAATACAAATACGACTCTGCCGCCCTTGGGATTGGCATCACCGTCTTGTTCTCTTCCGTTCTTCGATGCGGCTGGAGTGACGATCTACAAGGGCAACGCCCTTGCTGTCCTGATGAGCCTGCCAAGCGAAAGCGTGGACTGCATCATCACCGATCCGCCGTATAGCTCCGGGGGAATGTATCGCGGCGACCGGGCGGCAAGCACGACTGCAAAATACGTGCAGTCCGGGCAAGTGCTGCAACACGGCGACTTCGCGGGAGACAACCGCGATCAGCGTGCATATCTCGCATGGTGTTCGCTCTGGCTGGCGGAATGCTTGCGCATCACCAAGCCCGGCGGAGTCTGCGCACTCTTCACCGACTGGCGGCAACTCCCGGTGACAACCGACGCGCTGCAATCAGGCGGCTATATCTGGCGTGGGATCGGCGCATGGGACAAGACCGAAGCGGCAAGGCCGATGAAAGGGCGCTATCGGAATCAGTGTGAATATCTTGTGTGGGGATCGCGGGGAGGAATGCCCGACTCTGGTCCGTGCCTGCCTGGCGTATGGCGCGTGACTGTCGGCGGCAGCGAAAAGCACCACATCGCCGGGAAACCGGAAAAGCTCATGCAGATGCTTGTGGAAATCTGTCCACCGGGCGGAACCGTGCTCGATCCGTTCTGCGGCTCGGGAACCACGCTAAAGGCCGCGAAAGAAAGCGGACGGAAGGCCATTGGAATCGAGATCGCAGACCAATGGTGCGACGTGTCACAGAACCGCGTGCGGCAAGACGTGCTGTTCGGGGTCAGTGAAGAGAACGACTTAGCTCTGGCGCAGCAGGGGATGGTACGGCGCGTTGACGAAGAGAGGGAGGGTTCGAGCCATGAGTGATGATGCTACAAAGCCGCCCCTGCTGTTGTCCAGCAGCGTTTTGTTCTCCCTTGTTTTGGAGGTGGTTCCATGACTTCTCGTTTTCTTGCGGTCGCCGCTGAGAGAGCTAGTGCCTTGGCTACAGCCGCGCATGATCTGCGGGGTGATAGCTGGGACATCCACTACGCAACCGACCGCTGGGCATTGATATTTCAGTGGAGGCATAGGCAAACGATGCGGCTGTGGGGTTGCTGGAGCGACAAGTCAAATATCCCCGTTGGCTCGCCGCTGCCATATAATCCGGTTTGTTGCAGACGGGCGGGGCGGAGCGGTAACCCTAGCAGACCTTCCAATCTTATTCGGCGCGCAGGCAGCGAGAAGATGGTGCAACTTGCGCGGTTCATGTCCCTCGAAAAGGATACCGCGAAGCACGCAGAACTCCTTCGTGAAATCGCCAAGAGGTGTCCCGACGCCGGTGCCGCCAAACGCCTGCGAGAAGAGGCAGAGCCAGGCGGAGCGATTTACGGCCTCCACAGCCCGTTTCCGCGCCGGAGACACCCGAGCGGGGGGTAAAACCCCGCTACGGGCTTGCAGAGCGTTGCAAAACCTACCAGACGGCGGGCCGCTCGGCGGATTTTCCACCCGGCCCGCCTCGCCCCAGATGACCGCCCGCCGGAAAAACAGCGGCGGCGGCAAAACAAATAATGAATTGTGTTTGACAGGATTCAAGTGATCGAGCAAGCTCCGGTCGTCAAAGCAACCCAAACCAAACACCCCTATGCAACTCACCAAGCCAACTGAATCTCTGCTCAATGTGACAGCCCCCACCGGCTACTCGTTCGGCCCACACGCAGCGATCCACGTCAATCCGCACGCAGGCACCGTCACCTTTGGCTGGCACTCGCCAGCCGGGTATGGCGGCAATGGCCTGTCATTCACCGGCGGCCTCCTGCAGCCGTCAGAAGATCACAAATACAACGAGATCACCCTGCCGCTCTCCGGCCTGGACGCGATCACCGCGCAAGCCAAGCATCTCTGCATCTCTCTCACGAGAGAGATCGAGACACCGGAATATCTCGCCGCCGTCGAGGCAGAGCGCCTCGACCAAGAGGCCACAAAAGCGGCGGCCCTCGCCGCTCTGCCTGCGCAGGCGCTCGCTCAACTCGCCATCAGCCGCGACGCGCAAGTGGCTGACGAGGACGGGGAGCTGGCAGATGCGCGCAACTGGGGGGTCCTGACCCTCGCTATATCTCGCTGCAAGGGCCGCAGTTATTCAATTTCCAATCTGCGCGAAAAAACTGACGAAGAGATCCTCGATCTGCTAACGGCATGAAGCAGCGCGGAGGAAAACGCATTGGCGCAGGCCGCAAGCCGATGGAGTCACCTCCATCGGCACGCGGTATCCGCTGCACCGCCGTCGGCTGGGACTGGCTGCAAGGCCAGGCCACCGGCAAAGGCCACAGCAGCGTCGGCAAGTGGGCTGACGCAGCCGGACGCAAAGCCCCCGCAAAGTGATGGACCCAACACTCCGTACTCAAGATCTGCGGCCGATTCGGTCGGAATTAGCATGAGCAAAGGGAGCATTCGGCAGTATGACGCGATTGCGGCGGGGCCGCAGGATAGCCGCCTTGAAACGCCAACTCGCCCAGCTCTGGAATCGTCTCATCACCCGCCCTGTCGCGGGGGTGATGCCTGCGGCCATGACCCAGGTGAGGGCGCTCACTCTAGCGGTCCATGTCAGCCAGGCAAACAAATGGCGCGACCTGCTCAATCCTCTGCGTGGCCTGACTATGGCACGGTGCGTGAGCTACCTGGAAGAGGGTGAGCGCGGCGCGTTTGCCGATCTGCAATGGCTGTATCGGTTCGTCGAAAAACGTGACGCCACTCTGCGCGGCGGTAAGCGGTCGCTGCTTTCCGCTGTGACAGAGATGGAGTGGGACATCAAACAGGTCGAGGCCAAGCGGCTCCCGTCCGGCTATACCGAGCAGCAGGCCGCCGCGCAGGCAACGGCATTGCGCACGGCGTATGATGCGATCGGCAATCTCACGGAGGCGCTGGAGTTCCTCTGTCTCGCGGAGTTTCGCGGATTTGCGCACCTTGAAAAAATCGCCAGCGCGGGAGCTCGCATCACCGAGCTGCGCCCCGTTGAGCAATGGTATTGGTGCCGCGTTGGCAGCACTTCGCCCTGGACCTACAACGGCGAGGCGCGCAGTGGCGTCACGCGCGGTCAAGAGGTGGACTTGTCCCGATTCGTGGTCCGCGAAATCGACGACCCCATCGATGAGATCGCCGCCATCGCATTCGTCCGAAAACAGCTCTCACGCAAAGACTGGGATGGGTTCATTGAGAGCTTCGGCATCCCGTCCATTTTTGCCATCATGCCCGCCAACGTGCCGCAAGGTCGCGAGGAGGAGTACCAATCGCTCGCCGAGCAGGTCATCAGCGACTCGCGGGGCGCGCTGCCGCACGGCAGCGACATCAAAGCCATCGACCCCGGTGCGCGCGGTGCAGCGCCGTTTGCGATGCACCTGGAGGCCCTCGATAAAGAGATCGTGATGGCGATCACCAGCGGCGCGCTGACGATGCTCGCCGAGAGCGGCAGCGGCACCCTAGCCGGGGGTGCGCACAGCGCTACATTCATGCGCGTGGCTAGGGCGCTGGCCCGCCGCGTCACTAGCTGCATGCAGCAGCAGTTTGACTGCGATATTTTGGCGGCACAATTCCCCGGCCAGCCCGCGCTGGCGTATTTCGAGATCCTCGCTGATGCCGAGACGGACGTGGGTGAGGTCATCAAAGAAGTGCGAGGACTGCGGGATGCGGGCTATAACGTTGATCCTGGACAGGTAGCTGAGCGCACCGCATACCGTGTGACGCGGGCTGCACCCATGCCTCCAGCGGCCGGGCGTGAGCCTCTGCCGAATCGAGCAGCCAACCCGCAACCGGAAGATGCCGATGATGCTTTTTTGACAGCGGCGGCAGAGCTGCTCGCGCAATCGAGCGCGTCTGACTTCGCGCCGCTGGCGCAAGCGCTTGAGGCTGCGCTGCAGGGCGATGCAGCGGGCCTTGCAGCGCGCCTGCAAGCACTCAGCACACGACTGCCCGAGCTGATCACGGCGGTGGCAGGCAATGACGCACTCATCACCGCGTGGGAGGCCATCCTCTCACCTGCCGCGCTGGCGGGTGTCGCGGCGACAGCGGCCACGGAATGACGCATGACAAATCGAGCATGAAAACTGACACTTCACTCCTCAATCACGCGGCCTTCGACGCGGCTAAATCTTTGTGGATGCACGTCTGCCCGCTGGGGGAGCATCCATGGATCTCGGCTGATGGGACAGAGACCATCATCCAGGTCATCGACCAGATCGGCTGTGAGCAGATGATGAATAGCTATCCCCTCAGCGGCCCGCTGTCGCGCATCGACGTCGATCACAAGTCGATGGACACGCGGAATACCACCGAGGCCAGCGGCTGGGGCAAGGGCGCTGTGGTTCGTGCCGATGGCCTGTGGGTGCGCGCAGATCTGACCGATCACGGCAAGCCATTGGTCAACGGCAAGGTGTACCAATACACCAGCCCGTGCTTCCCGCGTGAGGGCCTGGTTGCGCTCGGGGGCAATCGCTACCGAGTCACTCAGCTCGGTGTCATCGCACTCACAAACGATCCAAATTTGAGAGGTCAAATGCCTCTCACGAACCGCCGAGAGATGTCGGCAAACCCAAGCACAAACCAAAACAAATACAGTAACACTATGGACCTCAAAATGATCCTGCTAACGCTCTTGGCCTTGCCTCCGGAGGCGACAGATGAACAGATCGCCGCTGCGGCTGGAGCCATGGCCCCCAAAGAAAAAGCGATGACCAATCGACTCGGCGAACTGGAGACGATGCTCGCTAATCGTGATCTCGACGATCACGGCATCACGGACCCCGATCATCGCAGGCTGCTGACGCCCGCGTTGACAAACACCGC
>JBDNIB010000928.1:0-2493 GCA_041688535.1 Prosthecobacter sp. | reverse complement strand
ATTCCTCCAGCAACTCGCGCAACTGCACGCGCTGAAGCTGCGGCTTCGTCGGGCGGATCGCCGCCAGGAACTGGCCGATGATGAAATCCAGCCGCCGAATCTCGCCGGTGGCCACGTCGAGGTGCTCGCGCAGGCTTTCACCCTTCGCGCCCATCTTTTTCAGGCGGCGTTCGAGAAGCTGGAGGTGGATCGTCAGTGAATTGAGCGGATTGCCCAGTTCATGCGCCACCCCGGCGGCCAGCAGCGTGAAGGCGTTCAGACGTTCGCTTTCGAGCTGTTCCTCGGTGCGCTTGCGCGTCTCGGTGACATCGCGGATGAGCATCACGAAGCCCAGCGGCGAGTCGTCGTCGATGCTGGTGATGTAGAAATTGAGGTAGCGGTTTTCGGGGTAAAACACCTCCAGATCGCGGCTCACCACCGTGCCGGGCTTGAGCAGTTCGTTCCAGTCAAGGCCGCGCACGCCCTGCGCGAGGCGCTGGCCCAGCACCTGGTCCTGCTCCAGGCCGAAGAACGTGCAGGCCGCCCGGTTCACATAGCTGATCTTGCCTTCGGTATCGAGCAGGATGACGCCCTCCTGCAGTGCCTCGAACACCTTCTCCTGAAATTTCTTCTCTCGCACCAGTTCGCGCACGATGCCCTGAACCTCGCCCGGTTCCAGGCGGTCCATGCGTTTGATAAGCTTGTCGATGAAGGCGGATCTCATAATGGGCAATTGCAGCCAGATGCGGTGGGAGCTGTTTTCTGCGGTTTCTCATGTCGCGTTGTTGGAAGTTCCCCATACTGGCTGGCATGAACGACATTCTCATTGTCCTTTGCACCTTCCCGGACCTCGGGAAAGCCCGCGAGATTGGCACGGCGCTGGTGGAATCGCAACTTGCCGCCTGCGTGAATCTCATCCCCGCCGTCGAATCCATCTACCGCTGGCAGGGCCAGGTCGAAACCGCTGCCGAAGTGCTGGCCCTCTTCAAAACCACCGCCGCCGCCTGGCCCCGCTTCGAATCACGCCTCCGCGAACTGCATCCCTACGTCGTGCCCGAGATCGTGGCCCTCAAACCGGAGCAGGTGGCGGAAAGCTATGTGCAGTGGGTGGGGGAGAATGTCTTCACTTGACGATCTGCTAAGCATATTATGGAGCTTCGTTGTCGTTGAACACGGGTAATTCTTCTTTCGTTCTGATAAGCGCTTGAAAGCTTTTAACAGAACGATTGCGGTGCGTGGTCCATAGAATTTCCGCACCATCTTTGATCTTCTCGTGAATTGGCAGGAGTTCTGTTACTCCCTCAAAACGCAAAACGCAAAACGCAAAATGCCCCTTCGGCCAGTGGTTGTATTCACGCATTCCATTCCCTCCGCCGCCGAACCTAGAGCGATCAGCTTCTTGTAGGCTTCCTCTCGATCCTTGGCGGTAATGAGAACTGTGTTTTCATCAGCATTGCAGCGTCGCTTAGCGTTTTTGCGATCTTCGCCGTAATATTCAAAACGCTGCAGGTACATCCCAATCCACCATCCATATGGACTGCGATTGCGATTGCGATCAGGTATGGCCTTCTTGCGTCTTTTCGCATTCATAAGAGTAACCTCACATTGCTTCCGCCAACGCCTGCTGAATCCGAGCGATCGTCTTCTCTTTCCCAATCAATGCGCAATCGTCGTCACACCCGGACCGCGTGACTGGCCACTGAGGGCGAAACGCAGCAGCGACATCATGGCACCGGGTTTGACGCTGAGCGTCTTCGCGGCGGCTTCGACGGCGTCATGCACGCTTTGTTCTGTCCATTCGGCGGCTTGGGCGAGTTGATCGCTCGCGGCCTTGAGCAGGCCGACGTTTTCGGGCTTGGCCTTGAGTTTGGTCACGACATCGGCCTCGAAGGGGAAATCCTCGCGGAAGAAGTAATGCACCCACTCGGGCAGTTCGGTGAGTAGGCTCACCTTCTCGCGGACGCTTTGAACGGCGGCAGCGGCCATCGCTTCATCGGTCCAGGTGAGGTCTTTGGCGGTGAGGAAGCGGCGGGCGTTTTCCAGCAGCGCTTCGGGACTGAGTTCGCGCAGATACTGGGCGTTGAACCATTGGGCTTTCTTGAGATCGAACTTCGCGTTGCTGCTGTGAATGGCGTCGGCGTCGAACAGCGCGGTCAGTTCGATGCGGGAGAGTTTTTCGCTCTCCGCCTTCGGGGTCCAGCCGAGCATGCAGAGGTAGTTGAACACGGCGTCGGGCATGAAACCGGCGTTCATGTAGCTGTGCTCGATGGCGCTGCCTTCGTCGCGCTTGCTCATTTTCGTGCCGTCGGGATTCAGAATGAGCGGAATGTGCGCGTAGGTCGGTGGCGTGGCACCGAAGGCGTTGAAGAGGTCGATGTGCTTCCAGGTGTTCGAGAGATGATCTTCGCCGCGAATGACGTGCGAGATCCGCATTTCAATGTCATCGACCACATTGACGAAATGGAAGATGTAGCTGCCATCCGGGCGGCGGAACGTCATGTCCGGCTCCTCGGT